>VEND01000040.1 GCA_009711765.1 Bacillota bacterium
TTTTTTGATTATTCCAGTACCCATAGTTACCTCCTTAAGCGCAACCATATTTTTACTGTAAATAGTTTGCATAAATTCTGTGGTATAGACATCATCTGACTTTCACCTACTCTATTATATCAAAAAATTTTATACTTTCTTAAACAATTAAAAAAGGGCCACCGGCCCTAATCTAAATTCTTTTCAAATTGAATATGTAACTTATCTTTTAAATTAACTGAATGCTCTTTTAAGGTTTTATCTAAATACTTTAATGTTAAATATACCTTCTCTTCACAACAATTTTCTCCCATATGTCCTATTCTTAAAACATCTTTTAAATCCCCTAAGGAATTAGCAATCATTATATGATATTTATTATATAAGTGTTTTCTTATTTTAGTTTCATTTATACCTTTAGGTAATTTAAAAGCAGTAACAGTATTTGAATATCCTTTAATAGGGTATAATTCTAACCCACAATTTATTATTGATTTTCTTACAGCTTTAGCTATTCTTTTATGTTTTTCAATTAATTTATCATCAGCTAGTGCAATTTTTACCGATTTATTTAAAGCTTTTATATCATTTATAGGTTGTGTATATGGAAACTTCTTTTTATTATACCAATTCTTCCATATAGAAAGATTTGAATAATAGCCTATTATCTTATTTTCTCTATTTAATATTTTTCCCCAAGCATCTTCACTTACGCTTAAAATGGTTAATCCAGGGGGTGCAGATAAACACTTTTGTGAGCCTCCTAATGCTATATCTATTTTCCAATCATCTATAAAAACATCTTCTCCTCCTATTGAAGATACCATATCTACAACAGTCAATATATTATAACTTTTCAATAGTTTTGAGATTTCACCTACTGGATTTAATATCCCAGAGGGAGTTTCACAGTGTACAAATGTTGCAAATTTATAATTATTGTTATTTTTTAAATGTTTTTCTAACTTTAAAATATCCACAGGTTTTCTATAATCAGAAGAAAAGTATTCACATTCTCCACCGTACATATCAACAAAATTTCCAAATCCCCTTCCAAAAAAACCATTATCAATACATAACACTTTATCCCCTGGCTCTATTAAAGAAGCACATGCAGCTTCTAATCCTAAAATTCCCTCTCCAGATAATATAAGAACTTCATTTTTTGTATGTAATAACCTAGCTAAAGATTCACTTGTTTCTTTATAAAAATCAAAGAATCTTAAATCTAAATCTGGATTAGTTATAGGGTTTGCCATTTCCTTTCTAACCTCTTCATTAATAGCTGTAGGTCCTGGTGTCATAATCATTTTTTCTCTCATACTCTAATCCCCCTTGTCATTTTATCGATACAATTAAATTATACATTAAAAAAACGACAGATACAATAGATATTGTATCTGTCATTAATAAACCTTTAATCTAATAATTCATCTCCTTCATCCCAATCAATAGGACATAACCCTCCAGTTTTTAAGGCTTTTAATACTCTTAGTGTTTCATCTACACTACGTCCTACATTTAAATCATGGACTACTGAATATCTAATAACTCCCTTTGGATCTATAATAAATAATCCTCTAAGTGCTATTCCTTCTTCCTCTATTAATATTCCATAGTCTCTAGCAACTTCCTTAGTTAAATCCGATGCAATTGGGAAATTTAATTTTCCTAAATCACCATTAATCCAAGCTTTATGGGAATGTTCACTGTCTATACTAGCAGCTAAAATTTCAGCTCCTTCTTTTTTAAAGTCATCATATCTTTTACTATATCCTGTTATTTCTGTTGGGCAAACAAAAGTAAAATCAAGGGGATAAAAAAACATCACTAGCCATTTACCCTTATAATCATCTAAATTAACCTTTTTAAAATCTTTCCCATCACCTGTCACTGCATTCATACTAAAATTAGGGGCTTGTTTCCCTACTAATCTATCCATTTTTATTCCTCCTTATTGATAATGATTATTATTATTGTCTTGATATATATATGCCCTATTTTTAATATGATAAACAAAATAACATAAAATTATTATAAATATTTTAAAATAAATATATACTCACCTTAGATATAAGATAATAAAGAACTATACCTTTTTATACTACCAAGATTTTCATAGTAAATTAATTTCATATTTACAAAAAAGTTTTCATTTTGCTAAATTTTCTATTGACTAATTCTTTATTAGGATTTAAAATGTAATTGAAAGTTGAATAAAGGTGAATGAAGATCATTGGAGAATCCATATGGTGCCGTAGGAGCAAGAAATAAACTATGCTATAGATTTATTTCGAATCTTTCAGGTTATATACAATGATTGGACACGACCCTGGAGAGTCCCTTATAAAAAGGGCATCGACGGAGTAACTTACTTATGTAAGGAACCTTTCAGATAAAAAGGACAGGGAGAAAAATAGCAATTATTTGCCTATGCTATTTTTCTCCTTGTCCTTTTTTGTTGTCTAAAATAAATACTTATGGAGGGGTTATTATGTGAAATTCAACCAAATTTTTTAATAGGAAGTTATTATATAAAAATATTTAATTAACATTATACATAATAAAAATAAAAACAATTAGGAGGGTTAAAATGGATTTTTTAATAGGTCTTTTTATTGTATTATCAGCATTATCTTTTTTAACTTTATATTCAGAATGCTATAAAAGTAAACGAAAACTAAATAGAGAAATATCTATGCTTATTTTATCCATTGGATTGATTCGTTCTAGATTCTAATCTTAATTAACTAAAATATCTAAAATCAACTTCCTTCCATTAAGCTAGTAGTATCTCTTCTTTCACCCTTACTATCATATTAAATATACCTATCTAGTAAAAAGCTCTGGTTTGTATTATACAAACCAGAGCTTTTTAAGTTTATCATATTCTTAAGGGGTTATTTTATCTTTATGTTCTTTGGTATAGAATTAACTACTAGGTTATAAGGAATGTATTCTAGATAATTAATTCCTTTTATAATGAAAATAAAAACCTGAAATTACGTTTTTTTACTCAAAAGTTCCCTTTATTATTATTTCTTTTTTATCTATCATTAAATTTCCCCTAGCTATTACAGTATCTATATCTAAATTTTCTTTATCTAAAATAACTATATCTGCATCCATTTTTTCTTTTATATATCCTTTATTTTTAAGTTTGAATATTTCAGCGGGATTTGCTGTTATTACCCTTAAAGCATCTTCTATCTTCACTTTTTCTTTTATTATTGATTCTTTAACTGCTTCATATAATGAGGCTACCTTTCCTAATTGAAGTCCTATATAATTTCCGTTTTCATCAAAACCAGGTAAACTTCCTTGTCCATCTGAACTAAATGTAATATTTTTATTAGAAACTCCTTTTTGTAAACTTAATTTTAAAGCCTTAGGTGCTTTAACTTCCCCTTCTAAGAAAAATTTCTCTGTAGTGCTTGTTGTAAAATCAATAAATCCACCTAATTTACCATATTCTATAGCAGCTTTAAAAAGATTAGTATTTCTATTCATATGGGTTGGAATGAATTGTGTTATAGGTATATCTGAATTATTAACTATATCTAATAGCATATCAGTTTTAGTATCACTATCCCCCATATGTATGTTAACTACTCCAGCTTTACCTGATAATATTCCCCCAACCCGTGCCTCAGCTGTGAGTTTTCTTATATCTATAACAGTAGGTTGTGATGATCTATGATCTGATAAAGCAATCTCTCCTACACCAATGACTTTTTCAATCAATATTAAATCATCTTGTATACTGCCTGTAACTGTTTTTACAGGTATTTGATATGACCCTGTATGTACATAAGTACTTAATCCTTCTTCTTCTAGACCCTTTGCTTTTGCTAATAAATTACTCATAGTTCTAGTAGTTCCATCAGTACCTATAACTCCTATAACTGTAGTCACCCCTCCTTTAGTTATATCTGTTAATTGAATTTCAGGGGTCCTAGTTTTAAAACTCCCTTCTCCCCCTCCTCCACATATATGTACATGGGAATCAATAAAGCCTGGAACTACTATTTTATTTTTAGCATCTATTACTTCTATGTCTAAAAATCCCTTCGCTAAATCTATATTATTCTTTATATATCCAATTTTACCTCCAGTTATTAATATATCTTTTTTTCCCATATAATTAGGTCCATACACTTCACCATTTTTTATTAGTTTTAACATAATATAACTCCCTTCACTTTTATTATACTATAAAGTAATGCATTAATATATTTGTAGTATATAAATAATTAAAATTATAAAGAACTTCTAATTTGGGTATTTAATGGTTAGCATTTGTATAGTTATCAAACCAAATAAATCCCCATATGGGGATTTATTTTTTTTCATTAATTCTATCAATATTTATTATAATCTTATTTGCTATTTTTTTATTTTTCTTTTTCAATTCTTTCATATATCTATTAGTACTTCCTTTATATTCTACTTTATCACCAAATAATAAAATTTCTAATGCTTCCCTTGTTCTATTTATAACATAATCTTTGTCTTGATTAAATCCATATTGTATCATATGGGCTATAGTTAAACTTAAAGCTTTAATAATCTTTTCTTCATTAAAATTTTTATCATCTCTTTTAGGTAATGAATTAAAATCAAAGTTAGTTATATATTTATCTTTTTCAAAAGCATCATCTAACATTTTTAATACTCCATCTATCAAGCAATTTCCTTCTTTACACATTCCACAATCTTCATTTCCTAAACATATATCCTCTATAGATTCTTTAATATTATGGGTTTTTATATATAAAGTTGTTGCTACTTCTTTTAATGCATTAATTCTATTATCCTTTCTAGCTTTAATACTAGCTTTTAATAATACATATATTATTACTATTAAAAACGATAGGAATATAATTATATTAACTGTAGTTAAGTATACTTTAGGTAACTTTCTAAAAAGTTTAAGTAGTCCAAAAAAAATAAATATTCCTGCTGAAACTAGTTTGATTGTAAACTCAGGTATCTTTTGTCCTACTTTGCTTCCTACTATTATACCTAAAAAACTAGTAAATATCATACCTAATACCGCTCCTATTAGTATAAATATAGGAAACTTTGCTTCTGTTGCTAAAGTCATTGCAGCAAGTTGAGTTTTATCTCCTAATTCTCCAATAAAAAAAGCTAAAGCCACTGTTACTATCGGTCCGTACTTATTAGCCTTATTTGTATCTTCTTTTTCATCATCTGGTTTTAAAGTCCACAAACCAAAGGCTATAAACATAATAGCAGCTATTATTTGTATTTTTTCTAAGGGAATAACATTAGATAAATAGGCTCCTAATAAAATTGCAATACCATGATTTAAAAAAGAACCAATAAATACTCCAGTTAAAACTTTACTTACTTTATATTTCGTTGCAAAAGCCATAGCAAGAATCTGTGTTTTATCTCCCATTTCAGCTACAAATATTAATAAAAAAGCTTTTATAACCTCCTGTAGCATATTAAATTTTCCTCCTCATTTGTTATGCATATATATCAGAAAACTCTATATTTATTCTCTCTATTAAACTATTAGAACCTCCCTTATTATCCTCTATTATATTATTATTTTCTGTATACTCTCTAGCAGGTAAATCTATAATAAATTCGCTTCCTATTTCACTTTCACTTTTAATAAATATATCACCACCATGCAGATTTACTAAAGATTTCACTAATGAAAGACCTATACCACTTCCTTCGTGATTTCTTGTTAAAGTTTTATCTACCTGTCTAAATCTTTCAAATATTTCAAGTAATTTCTCCTCTGGTATTCCAACACCATTGTCTTTAACTGATATTGTAACACTTTCTTTCTTATCATATACAGTAACTTTAATAAGTCCTCCTTCATCTGTGAATTTTACTGCATTAGATAATAAGTTTAGTATTATTCTTTCTATTTTATCTGGGTCACATAGAATGATCCTTTCTTCTATAAAGGTATCAAAAATAAGTCTAATCCCCTTATTTTCTACATACTCAGCCACAGATAAAGTTATTTCTTCAACTAAATTTACTATATCTCTACTTTCAAGTTTTAAATTTAAATAACCAGAATCTATTTTTGTAATATCAATTAAATTATTTACTAATCTTAATAATCTATAACAGTTTTGCTTCATAATTTTTAATCTATATTCAATCTTTTCATCTTTTTTTATTTCACTATTATTTAAATATATATCAAACAATTGGATAGTTCCTAAAATTACATTTAGTGGTGTTTTTAATTCATGGGATATATTTGCAAAAAATTCTGTTTTCATTTCATCATATTCCCTTATCTCTTTAAGAAGCTTCTCTTTTTGTTTAACTTGTCTTTTAAATTTTTCTTTTTGTTTTCTATCTGTAATATCTCTAACAATAACTAAAGCTGCCTTTTTATTATCAAATTTAATAGGCATTCCTGATATTTCACCATAAAAAGTTGTCCCATCACTTCTAATTACTTCTTCTTCTAAAGGTTTTGTTTCCCCTCCCTTTTTTATTGTCATATCCATTCTTTTATTAATTATATTATGATACTTAGGTTTTATATAATCATATACTGATTTGCCAATAAGAAAGTCTTTAGATTTTAAACCTAGTACTTTTGCTGTAGCATCATTAGTAAAAAGTATTTTTTCACCATCATGTATTACTAAACCATCTGGTAAATTCTCTATAAGATAACGATGTTTTTTTTCACTTTCTATAAGTCTTTCTTCTCTTTTCTTTCTCTGGGTTATATCTCTAATTATTGTTTGTATCATTTTCTTATTATCTATTTCAAAATAATAATTACTTATTTCAACTGGTATAAAATTACCATTCATACTATTTATTGTAGTCTCAAAACTACAATTATCCTTAGTAAAATACTTATAATCATCTTCAGGGATTAAATCATAAAGTGTTTTTTTAAGTAGATTTTCTTTATTAACACCTAACATTTTACATCCTATTTTATTTATATCTTTAAATTTAGTAAGATTACCTTCATCATCTATTGAATGTATGAAAATTGCCTCTTTAGTACTTTCAAATAAAGCTTTATATTTTTTCTCACTTCTTTGTAACTTATTAATATATTTTGTAACTTCATTTCTTAAAATTATAATTAAAAAGATTATAAGCATAGTAAATACTAAAAATATGCTGCTATGGATAACTGCTTTGTAATTAGTATCAAATAATTTTATAAAAAAAATAGTATAAAAAAATCCTAATAATAAAATACTTAATATGAATAATATTTTTTTATAGCTTTTCTTAAGCTTTAATAATATATTCAACACACCCTTTAATTTAATATCCATAAATATCCTCCTATTATGTATGTCAAATATAATATTCTATAATTTTCTATTATTCACCTTTAAAATATTGGATTTTTCTGTGAAATTTAGACAATTTATTTCTTTTTATATATTTTTTTTAATGAAATCAAAAAAATGCATGACATCTAAAAAAATATGTCATGCATAAATTTTATTTCATTTTAATCTAAAAATTTTTGTATCTCTACTGTATAGCCATTTGGGTCTTTTATAAAAAAATGATATATCCTAAATTGTTTATTTAAATTAGGTTTTTTATCCACAATAAAACCTTTTTTAATAATTTTATTATATACTTTATCAACATTATCTGTTAATAATGTTATTATCGGACTCTTTTCTTTATTAATAACTTCTATATGATTACAAAACCCTAATTTGCCTTCCCCTGTATCATATATATGACATAAACCCTGATCTTTATATAAAGTTAATCCTAGAGTATTAACATAAAAATCATAACAATTATCTAAATTTTCGGTACCAAAGAAAACTATTGAACCATCAAAAGTCATTCTTTACCCTCCATATTTAAGAAACTGGTTTGTTTAAGCAAACCAGTTTCTATCTTAATATATTAAGCTTTTTTTCTTTCTAATCTAATTCCTGTTTCATGACCATTTAAATCATACTTATCTAAATCATCTTCATCCACACTTTCAATATTTAAAGCTAATGTTTCATCTTTAATATATTCTCTGTGGACATCCACTGCCTTAGTTATCTCATCATCTCCAGCAAAATAGATATTTATATTATCTAACATATCATATCCATTATTTTTTCTCTTTTGCTGTACTTTTGAAATAAACTCTCTTGCAAAACCTTCGTTTAATAATTCTTCAGTTAAAGTAGTATCTAATATTACAAATAGGTTATTTTCCATAGCTACTGTAAAGCCTTCTTTTGCAGATATTTTAATATCTACTAAATCCTTAGTAACTTCGAAATCTTCTCCATCTAAATCTATGGTTATACTTTCCCCTTGTTCTAACTTAGGTACTACTTCTGAACCATCTAGATTTGAAAGTGCCTTTTGAAATGATTTAACCTTTGAACCTAATTTTGGACCTGCTACTCTAAAGTTTGGTTTTAATCCAAAGTCCATATATTCTTTTAAGTCCTTAGCAAAGACAACTTCTTTAACATTTAACTCCTCTTTTATTAAAGGAACTAAATCTGATATTAAATCTTCATACTTTCCATCTATTAATACCTTTTGGATTGGTTGACGTACTTTAATTTTAACAGATTCTCTACTAGCTCTTCCTAAACCTACTAAGTTTCTTACAAGGTCCATTTTCTCTTCAAGCTTTAAGTTTATCACTTTTTCATTACTAACTGGGTAATTACTGATATGAACAGATTCTTCTCCAGTTAATTTCTTATATATTTCCTCTGAAATGAAAGGAGCAAACGGTGCAATCATTTGTGATATCCCAACTAATAATTCATAAGTTGTATTGTAAACCGCCTTTTTATCCTCTGTTAACTCTGTAGCCCAGAAACGTCTCCTTGAACGTCTTATATACCAATTAGAAACATCCTCATTAACAAATTCTTGTATTCTTCTTACTGCTTTTGTTAAGTCAAATACTTCTAAGTCCTCTTTAACTGCCTTTGATAAACTATTATATTTAGAAAGTACCCATCTATCTAATTGAGGTCTGTCACTATATTCTACAAAGAAGTTCTGTGGATTAACTTCATCTGTATTTGCATATAAAGTAAAGAAATTATAAATATTTTTTATTGTTCTAAAGAATTTACTTTCTATTTCTTTTAATCCTTCTTCATCAAATTTAGTCGGTGTCCAAGCTGGTGATACATATAATAGATACCATCTTAAAGCGTCTGCTCCATATTTATCAAATAATTCAAATGGATCAACTGTATTTCCCTTTGACTTAGACATTTTCTTACCATTCTTATCTAGTATTAAATCATTAACTAATACTTTTTTATATGGTGCTTTTCCAGTAATAAATGATGAAATTGCTAGTAGTGAGTAAAACCAACCTCTAGTTTGATCTATACCTTCACATATAAAATCAGCTGGGAATGAATTTTCAAATTCCTCTTTATTTTCAAAAGGATAATGTTGTTGAGCAAAAGGCATTGCCCCACTATCAAACCAACAATCTATTACATCTTTTACCCTTGTCATAGTTTCTCCACAATCTGGACATTTTATATGAACTTCATCAACATATGGTCTATGCAGTTCTATACTCTCATCAATATCTTCTATTGCCTTTTTAGCTAATTCTTCTCTAGAACCTATACTTTCAGTGTTTTCACAGCTATCACATCTCCAAATATTAAGAGGTGTTCCCCAATATCTACTCCTTGAAATTGCCCAATCATTAAGATTTTCAAGCCAATTTCCAAAACGCTTCTCTCCTACAAAATCTGGATACCAATCTACACCGTTATTATTTTCTATAAGTTTATCTTTAATTTTTGTCATTTCTATATACCAACTAGGCTTAGCATAGTATAGTAATGGTGTTTTACATCTCCAACAATGTGGATAATTATGGGCTATTTTTTCTTTTTTATAAAGCTTTTCTTCCTTATAAAGCCACTTTATAATGTCAACATCCATATCATCATCCATTACAAATCTGCCTTCCCAAGGAGTTGTTGTATACTTACCATCTTCATTTACAGGTTGAACTACAGGAAGGTTATATCTACTACCAGTATTATAGTCATCTTCACCAAATGCTGGTGCTGTATGAACTATACCTGTACCATCCTCTGTTGTTACATAATCTGCTAATGTAATAAAGAAAGCTTTCTTCTCTGGTTTTACAAAGGGCATTAACTGCTCATACTCAATATATTCTAATTCCTTACCCTGAAGCTTTTCTAATACTTCATAATCTTCTCCTAATACATTTGAAGCTAATGCCTCAGCTACATAATAAACTTTACCATCTTGTTTAGCTTTAATATAAGTTACATCAGGATTTACAGATAAACTTACATTTGCTGCTAAAGTCCATGGTGTAGTAGTCCATCCAAGGAAGTATTCATCCTTATCTTTTCTTTTAAATTTAACTGTTACTGTATTTGTTTTAACTTCTTCATATCCTTGAGCTACCTCATGGGATGCTAAACCTGTACCACATCTAGCACAATAAGGTAATATTTTATGACCTTCGTATATGAAATCTTCTTTATTAAATTTATCTAATAACCACCAAACTGACTCTATATAGTCATTGTCTAAAGTTATATAAGGATTTTCTAAATCTACTTCATAGGCCATTCTTTTAGTCATTTCTTTCCATTGACCTTCATATTCAAATACTGATTCCCTACATTTTTCATTAAATTTATCTATCCCATAGTCCTCGATTTCTTGTTTATTATTTAAGTTAAGCCTCTTTTCAACTTCTATTTCTACAGGAAGTCCATGGGTATCCCATCCTGCTTTTCTTTTTACTTGATAACCCTTCATAGTTTTATATCTACATACAGTATCCTTTAATGTCCTTGCTATTACGTGATGTATCCCAGGTCTACCGTTTGCTGTAGGTGGCCCTTCATAAAAAACAAATGATTCATTTCCTTCACGGGTTTCAATACTTCTTTTAAGTATATCTATTTCTTCCCAAAACTTTGAAATCTCTTTTTCATTTTCTTTAATCTTTAAATTATTTAAAGAATCAAATTTTTTCATATTCTCACCCTTTCTTTAATTTTTAAAATTATTAAAATAAAAAAGCCCCTAAGTCTTTAGACTTAGGGACGAATTTACCGCGTTACCACCCAAATTATAAGAATTACTTCTTATCTCTCAAACATTTAACGTATTTAACGTGATATTCTACTAATAGTTCGAATACCCAGCTCAAAGGTGATCTTCATAAAGAACTTTGTAATAATCTCTCACCAACTGATTATTTCTCTGTATACTACATTCCTTACTACTGTCCTTGTCGTAGCCTTTTTAAGTATTCAGTTTTGTTCATGATACATCAAAAATGACTTACTTGTCAAGCATTTTATTAAATTTATTTATTTTTATCCTCATCTAGTATTCTTTTTACTACATTAAGTAAATCCTTATCATTTATATCCGCTTTAGGATTTACTTTACCTATTTTAGCTGTTTTACATCCTGCCTTAATCCCTGCAGTTATATCAGTATCCATATCGCCTATCATCCAACTTTTATCAATATCTATATCATATTTTTTTAAAAGTTCTAAAATCATACCTGGTTTTGGTTTTCTATTTTCTGATTTTCTATTATAAAAAGGGCAATATTTTATTTCTTTTATTTTACAATAATCTTTTAAATCATCTTTAAGTTTATTATGTATTCTATCTAAATCATCCTCTGTTATATATCCTAATTCTACTCCCCCTTGGTTTGTTACAATAAATAAATCATATCCTTTATTATAAGCTAATTTCAACGCTTTTTTTGCATTTTTATATATAATTAAATCCTTAGGTTTATTAACAGGTTTTTTATTATCATTAATTACTCCATCCCTATCTATAAATAAAGCTTTTCTCATTTAATCACCACCATTTATTATTATCACCAACTCTATAAAAAATAAAAGTGATTCCTAAAAATCACTTTTAACTAATTCAACATCAGGATTTAACTTATATATAATATCCTTTCTTTCAACTATAATTGTTGTTTTATAATAAAGGTCTTTATCTCCTTTAATGGTAAGTAATAAATCCTTATTTGGATTAATAGCTATTGGATTTCCGACCATTTTAAGCATCGATACATCCCCTGTTGTATCACCATATGAATAACTTTTACTTAAGTTTACATTGAATTTATTTACAAATTCATCTATCATTCTTTGTTTATTATCTGAATCCCACATTCTAAACAATTCACCAGTAAAGTTATTATTATCATCAACTATATATTTACTTCCCTTATATTGAGTTACACCGTATTTTTTTGCCATTTTTTCTACTAAAAAATCTGGGCTTCCAGATATAAAAAATACCTTATGTCCATTTTTTTTATGCCAGTCTATCCTTTTTCTTGCATACTTATATACTTTATCTCCATTAAGATTAATAACTTGACTAGCTATAAAATCAATATGACTTTTATTTACTCCCTTTAACTCTTTTACATATAAATCTGCTAATTCTTCTAGATAATCTTCAAAATCCCCATACCTTTTTTCCCATTCATGATAGGTATGTTTCACATGGTTATGCCATATAGAAGGATCTATAACTTCATATTTTATTAATTTTTTAAAGTGTTGTATCATTAATGAATTCCTATAAAGGGTTCCATCTATATCAAAAAAAGCCGCTATATTTCCCATTTAAAACCCTCCTTTATTATATATTAATTAGTATTAAAGCTAAAATTGTCATCATCATAGAAACAATTTCCTTTGTTTTTAATTTTTCTTTAAATATTAATAAACTACTTAATCCTAATATCACTATTGTTCCTGCACTAAATATTGGAAATACCACTGAAGTTTTCATATATTCTAAGGCCATAATTAAAAAGAATGAAGAAAATAAATTTGGAATACCTACTAATAATCCCACATAAATATCCTTTTTAGTTACTTTACTTTTTCTTTTAATTGTAAAATAAAGACTTATAAAGAAAGCCGTTAGAAATACAAAAAACAGAAATAGACTTTTATAATTCACTATAGCATACTTTTGAAATATTTTATTAGAAAATTCAGCCATTCCTCCAAATACAAATAATAAAATAAGCGTTAAACGAATACTTTTAAGTATCTCTTTATTAAAGGATATATTAACAAGTAATATAGATATTATTGAAAGTAATATTCCTATCCATTGAATAAAGGTAGGTAACTCATTCCAAAGTATTATTGACAAAGACATAGGTACTAAAGTTCCAAGTTTAGCAAAAGCACCTGCTAAACCAACACCATCTTCCCTAACGCTCTTTTGATAATATATAAATGATAGAAAAAAGAATACTCCAGCTATGATACCTGCTATTATTGCCCAAATAAAGCTAGATGTTTCTGAAAATAACCCATTATTATTTAGTACAACACTTTTTATTTCCTTTGTAAAATTATTATTTAAAATACCCATTATCGGTTTAAATAAATCATTTTTTACTGACATTATTAAACTTACTAAAAAGGCAGCAAAATAATTAGATGTGGTTACAGCATATCTATTCATATCATTTGTTTCACTATACTTAAATATAATAGCTATTAAAGAACTACACATTATTGCAAGTAATAAATATAGCACCATACTCCTCCTATACATTATGTAACGTTTGAATTTAGTAAATACTGGTATATATGTAATAATAATATTTAAAGGGAGGTGTAAATTCTGGAAAAAATTTTAATACCAGTCGATGGTTCTACCCATAATAAAAGTACTTTTGATTTAGCTAAAAAAATAGCAGCTAATCACAATACAAAAATTATTCTTCTTAATGTGGGTAAACTCATAACCCATTGGACATATAGTCCAGTAGAAATTAAAAATGTAGAACAAAAGATTAAAGAATCTTCACAAAGTATAGTTAAAAAAGCAAAAAAACACTTTAAAGATAGCAATTTAGAAATAGAAACTAAAACCACTCTAGGGGATCCTGCAATAAAAATAATAGATATAGCTGAAAAAGAAAATTGCGATATGATTATAATGCATACCCATGGTATGTCAGCTACTAAAAGATTTACCTTAGGAAGTGTAACTAATAAGGTTGTACATCACTCAGAAACACCAGTATTAGTAGTTAAATAGTTTTTTAAAATAAGTAGCCTAGGCTACTTATTTTTTTTAAGTCTAAAATCAATATAAAAACTTTTATCTCTAATCTCTAAATGATGTTTAGTATAATCTATAACTAGATTTACCATGGAGGATTGTAAATCTATACTCCTTAAAAGGTGTATAGTACATGTATTATTATCATTTGTTGTATTATATCTAATAATTATATTTTTAACTAAGGGAAATTGTATCCTTGAATCAATATATTCTGGTAAGTCATCTAAGTTCATATTTACAGTCCTATTTTCTATAGGAATTAAAATATCTATATCTTTATTTTCCTCTCTTACTGTTCTAATTTCGAAATCACTATAAATAGTTAAATTCGATTTTTCATAAATCATATTTTCATCCCCTTTTATATAACTCTTAATACATTATAACATATAAAAATTTAAAAAATAAAACCCCTTTATTGGTTTTTCATTACCAATAAAGGGGTTTATTATCTATCCTAAAGGATTAAAACCACTATATACTAATATTGCTATAAACACAGCGACTACTAAAGTATATATTAAGGTTGGTATGGCATTTCTTCTAATAATCTTTCCTTCTGCTCCTACTGCTCCTACAGTTGCACAAACAGCAACCACATTATTTACACAAATCATATTTCCTATGGACCCACCTATTACTTGAAGTGCCACTATTAATACTTCTGGCATATTTAATATATGGGCAGTTTCAAACTGAAGTGAGGAAAATAATATATTAGAAACTGTATTAGATCCTGACATAAATGCTCCAAGTATACCTATAATAGGGGCAAAGAATGGATAAGTTACACCGGATATACTAGCAGCAGCTTCTGCCATTTCAGTTAACATACTATCAAGTCCTGCACCATTAACACCAGAGTTAAGCATTAACTGTACCATTGCTATACCGGCAAATAAGGCAATTGCTGCACCGGATATTTGCTTAAAAGTATTAACCCAAGCTGTTTTTACTTCTTCTTTGTTCATACCATGTATAAAATGGGTTAAAATGGCTACTAAAACAAATGGTATAGTTCCAGGTAAATAAGCCCATCTAAAACCGTAATTTAGATTTTCTATACCCATAATATTAGATACCTCTATAGCTTGTGATGCTAATAAACCCTTTAACCCAAAGGATGGAATTCTAGTTATAACTAATATAACTGCAACTAATAAATAAGGAATCCATGCTTTAAATAAAGACATCTTTGATTCTCCAACATCACCTAAATCAACCGATGATTTCCAATCTTCTTCCCATTCAGATTTATCAGGAAATTCCCAATTATCCTTCGGCATTAAAAATCCCTTCTTAGCTGCTATAACAACAATAGCTAGTCCTATAAAGGCTCCTACAAGTGATGGAAGCTCAGGTCCAAATATTATTGCTATTAATACATAGGGTACTACAAAAGCAAGACCAGCAAAGATTGCAAAGGGAGCTGTTTTAAGTCCTGGTTTTATAGATCTTTCCTTTCCAAAAAACTTAGTTAGCATACATATACCTAATAATGGAATGAATATTCCTACTACTCCATGGGAAAGTGCTATCCATTTAGTAAGGGACATTTGAAAGGCTTCAGGTGTTGTTCCTATTTCACTAAACTTACCAGCCAAAGTACTCATTGTCCCGAATATAGGTGTTCCCACTGCTCCATATGCAACTGGAGTACTATCAAAAATTAATGCTACCATAGCTGCTGCTAGGGGTGGGAATCCTAATCCTACAAGTAAAGGTCCGGCTAATGCTGCAGGGGTTCCAAATCCAGCCGCTCCTTCTATAAAAGCACCAAACATCCACCCAATTATAATTGCTTGTATCCTTCTATCCTTTGTTATACCGCTAAATCCATTATTTATAGTTGCCATGGCTCCAGATTGTTTTAAAGTATTAAGTATTAATATTGCACCAAATATAATTACTAAAACATCTAAAGCTTTAAAAAGTCCAAATATTGAATATGAAATTACATTATGGATACTCATTTGCCACATAGTTAATGCAACTACAGAAGCTAGCACCCAAGCTAGTGGTAACGCTTTCTTTGCTCCCCAATTCCAAACTACCATTAATAGTATTGTTACTAAAATCGGTAAAAATGCCATAAATGCATACATATTATTTCCCCCTTTAAATTCATGCCTAAACAACTTATCTAAAACGTTTATGGGTTTGATAATGCTTGAAAGATATATTAAATATATCTTTCAAGACTTTTAAAATTAACAAACTTTATCTGGGTTTAATATTCCCTTAGGATCAAAGGATTTTTTAATATTTTTTAGTATATTCATACCTTCTTTACCTAAAGATTTCTCTAGATATTTTTTCTTAGCATATCCTATACCATGTTCTCCTGATACTTTTCCTCCTAATTCATTTGCCTTTGTATACATACAATCAAAAACACCATCTAATTTTTCCTTCCATTCCTTTTCACTTAGTTCATCCTTTAATACATATATGTGTAGATTCCCATCTCCAGCATGGCCAAAACTTCTTATTTTTATATCGAATTTATCTTGTAAATCATCTGTATACTTAACAAATTCAGCTACCTTTTCTCTAGGAACAACAACATCACATTCATCCATTTCAGTAGTAGAAGCCTTTATTGCCTCTAAGAAAGCTCCCCTTGCTGACCATATAGATTCCTGTCTTTCTTGAGTATCAGAAATTAACACATCTAATGCTCCTGCATCTAAACATATATGGGCGACTTTATCATAGACATTTTCTATTTCTTCTTTACTATTTCCATCAAAGGTAAGAAGTAAGTAAGCATCCGATGTATTATCTGGGAATTTACTACCTAAAAACTCTTCAGATGCAAGTATTACATCCCTTACCATATATTCTACTGCCGTTGGTATAGTCTTTGATTTTATTATTTTAGGTACTGTTTCTATTGCAGTTTCTAAATTAGGAAATGGTATTAATAAACTTATAGTCTTCTTTGGTAGTGGTAAAAGCCTTAAAACGGCCTTAGTTACTATACCTAAAGTACCTTCAGAACCCACAAATAAATCCTTTAATGAATAACCTGAACTATTTTTTACTACCTTTCCTCCTACTTCTATAACTTCACCATTTGGAAGTACTACTTCTAATCCCCTTACAAAATCCCTAGTAACTCCATACTTAACTGCTCTCATACCACCTGCATTAGTGTTAATATTTCCTCCTATTGTTGCACTTTTCTCCCCTGGATCCGGTGGATAAAGCATATCATGATCTTCAACATATTTCGCTATTTCCATTAATAATACTCCAGGCTCTACAGTTAATGTTAAGTTTTCCTCATCTAATTCTAAAATTTCATTCATTGTACTTAAATTAATCATAATACCACCATGTAAAGCAACTGCACTACCAACCAAACCAGTACCTTGTCCTCTAGGTGTTACTGGAATATTTTTTTCATTAGCATATTTCATAATTTCTGAAACTTCTTTAGTTTCCTTTACTTCTACTAAAACTTCTGGATAATTACTTATACCTGCTAATTCATCGTGACTGAAATCTTCATTAATTTCATCACCTAAAAATACTCTATCTTCTCCACAAACTGAAATTAAATAATCTATATCTTTTTGATCAATTTTTTTAAATTCCATATCGACCCTCCTAATTTGTTGCTGCAGTTAAGTCTTCTGCAGTTATAAAGTCTCCATCAATTCCCTTTTGTTTAATTTTTTCAACTAATTTAGGAACAACCTCATAAATATCACCAATTATTCCATAATGGGCAACATTAAATATAGAGGCATTTTCATCTGTATTTATAGCTACTATACAATCTGAATTATTCATTCCTGCTATAAACTGAATTGCTCCTGATACCCCACAGGTAATAATTAATTTCGGTTTCACTGTTCTACCGCTTAATCCTATCTGTTTTCTAGGATCAGCCCATCCAGCTTCTATAAGAGGTCTAGTTGTAGCTACTTGTGCTCCTAATAAATCAGCAAGTTCGTTTATCATATTTAAGTCCTCTTCCTTTTTAACTGCTCTTCCTGCAACTATAATAACTTCAGCATCTTCAATACCTTTTTTCTTTTCTTTCTTCTTTATATCTAAAACCTTTATTCTTGAAGTTAATTTTTCTTTATCTATACTACATAAGTTAATCTTTCCTTTAGCTTTATCTAATTTTTCAGGTGCTGAAAATATCTTATATCTAACAGTAGCAAATTGAGGTCTATGGTTAGGTGTATGGATATGGGCCATTATATTACCTCCAAATGCTGGTCTTATTTGATCTAAATCTGTATTCTCTTGCATATCTAAAACAGTACAATCAGCAGTTAAACCTGTTTTAAACCTTGCAGCGACCCTTGGAGCGAGACTTCTTCCTACTGTAGTTCCTCCTACTAAAACTGTTCCTGGCTTTACATTTTTTATAAAATCTTCAAATACCGCTGTATAGGGTTCTATACGATAGTCTAATAATTTTTCATCTTCATATAGAAAAACTTCATCAACACCATAATAAAGTAATTGTTCAGCCTGTTTTTTTATTCCATGTCCCATAAATAAGCAATACACAGGTTCATTTATTTTTTTTGCTAATTCTTTGGCTTTGCCTATTAATTCAAAAGTTACAGGGTGAATATTACCTTCAACATGGTCAACATAAACTAAAATACCCTTCCACTCATCTTTATTTATCTTCTTTATCTCATCTTCAACATACTCAAAAACACCTTCTGGACCTTTCTTTACACATATTTTACACATCTTACATGCAGCATTTATCTCAAGCTTTTCATCATTATATTCAATAGCCGAAAATGGACAAAGCCCAATTAACTCATCCACATTTTTCACTTTGTCTTGGTGAACTATTATCTTCGCCATAAAATCCCTCCTAAATAAACTTTAATTCTTCTAATTTATCAAATAGCTTATCTGTTAACTTTTCACTATTTCCCTTCCACATCTCATGGTCAGTATTTGCTTGTGGTGGGAATATTCTTTTAACTTGCGTTGGTGAACCATCAAGTCCATAGTTTTTTTCATTTTTGTCATTAAAATCTTTCAAACTATATATAGGTACTTCTTTATCCTTTGTCTTTAGTTTTAATTTAAATGAAGGTAACCTTGGCTGGAAAATATCCTTTTCTACTGTTATTAAACAAGGATATTTTATATCTGCAACTTCAACAGTTTCAGGCATATCCTTTTCAACTACAATAGAATTATCCTTTAGTTCTATTATTTCTTGTACGTTTGCTACATGGGGAATTTGTAAAAATTCAGCAATTTCAGGACCTACTTGAGCTGTGTCTCCATCTGTTGTCATTTTTCCACAAATAATCAAATCAGGGTTCCCCATTTTTCTAATTCCTTGTGAAAGTGTATAGGCAGTTGCTAAAACATCTGCACCTGCAAATTTCCTATCAGAGAAAAGAGCACCATCATCTGCTCCCATCATATAAGCCTCATTAATTATTTCTTTAGCTTGGGGTGGACCCATACTTATTACAGTAACCTTTGCTCCGATTTGTTCTTTTAGCTTTAAAGCAGTTTCTAAAGCATATAAATCATAGGGATTCATTTTTGAATCTATCCCATCTCTTTTTAATACCCCAGTTTTTTCATCTACTTCTACTTCAGTAGTACCAGGGACCTGTTTGATACAAACTAGAATTTCCATATAAAGACCTCCTTTGGTATTATGGTATTACCACTCAAAATATTAAGATTTAACTATTACTGAAACTCCATCAGGGATAATAGCAACATTAGCCTTACTACCCTTTATTTCATAAGCTTTATTTAATGCATCTTCAAATGTATAAGCATGCTCCATATGCATATCTTTTATCATTTCAGGATCGCACATATCAGTAACTAAAATTACAGTGTGTTTAGTTAATATCCTAGCAAGAATTTGAAACTCCCATTGATCTGGTAATGTTTCATTTCTTGGTACTTTTAATACTTTATTTATAACCTCTTTAGGACTTTCTGAATTCTTTAGATTTTCATAAAAGGATTCTCCCCCATGTCCATCATTACAAGCTGCTAACATAATTATTACTCCGCCTTCATTACAGGTAGCTTCAGCTGCGGTCATTCCCTTTACTGCTTGATATATATTCTGATCTAGTGGATATCCTCCATTAGAAGTTATTACAATATCAGCATTTACTTTTTTCACCTTAGATAAATCTAATAAAAAGTCACATCCTGCTTTGTGTGCATCCTTACTGTCACCGGAAAAAGCATTAATAATTTCTTTTTGTTCATTTATTATTACATTTAATATAAAAGCTAGGTTTGCTTTTGTTGCTGCATAAAGCATATCTTTATGAATAGGATTATTTTCAAGTATTCCTGTTCTTGCATGTTTACTTGCAATAAATTCTGAACAATGATTAGCAAGAACTGTTTTAGCACCTGCTACTCCTGGAAGAACACTTTTCCTTCCCCCCGAAAATCCAGCAAAGAAATGGGGTTCAATAAAACCTTCTGCTATTAAAAGCTCTGTTTCCATTGCTAGTTTATTTAACCATAACTCTCCCCCTGAAGGTAGAGTGCCAACCTTTGTTAAACTATCTTTATCCCTAGAATCATGGATTATTATTTCTTCATTTTCAACAATTTTTTCCCCGAATTTGTCAATTAACTCCTCTTTGGTTGATGCTCTATGAAAACCAGTAGCTATAAGTATTTTAATATCTATATAAGGATTAACACTCCTTATTCTTTCTAATAAAATTGGCATTGTTATTTTACTTGGAACGGGTCTTGTATGATCACTTGTGATTATTACCATGTTTTCTATATCTTTAACTAATTCTTCAAGCTTCTTACTATTAGTAGGTTCATCTAAAGCTTTGTTAACGATTTCCTCCTCAGTATATGGAGGTTTATAATCATTTACCTTCGAATTAAGAACACCTACTAAATTCTCATCCGATACATTTATTTCTTTAAAATCTTTATAATATGGAGCTTTTATTTTTACCATCTTTCCCCTCCCTATTGGTATTATGGTAATACCAATTTTGTTAAATAGTAAAACATAGTATTTAACTGCTATGCGTAATGTAGAATGTATATTGGTATGACCACCTGTTGATTTAATGGTATTACAATTTTCAGAATTTTTCAACTATTGTCTGTTTATTAACAATAGAAAATCACATGATTTAAATATCATGTGATTACATTAAATGTGTATTTATCAACTCTAGGTGCTCTCTCATATAAGAAGCAGCTTTTTCTGAATCATTAGTAATTATTGCATTATATATCCTTTCATGTTGATAAATTAACAAGCTCTTATCATCAATAGCCTTTAATATCTTTTCCCTAGCATATATAATAAAAGACTCCATTAGTGATGATATGTTATTAAGTAGATTTATTATAAAATAATTACCGGTTATCTTTGCTATTTTATAATGAAACTCCTTATCATATTTAGCCCTTATTTTTTCATTACCTTCTTTTTCTACTTTATTTAGTTTTTTTAATATATTTTCTAATTCCTTTTTATCTTCTTCTGTCACCCTTTTAGCTGCTAAATATGCTGCTTGAACTTCTATAGCTATTCTAAGGTCTAATATATCCTCTGGTTTATCTTTATTAAACATAAACATTATTGATAAAGGCTCAAATAATGTCTCATCTATGTTTTCTTTAATAAAATTACCTTCTCCTTGTCTACTTTCTATAAGTCCTATAATTTGTAATGATCTTAAAGCTTCTCTAATAGAAGTTCTACTAACATTAAGCTGACTTGCTAATTCTCTTTCAGATGGTAACCTATCCCCCTGTTTAAGCACACCATCAATAATCATATTTTGTATTTGTTCTATTACATGCTCATAGACCTTTTTATTTTTAATTGGTTTAAACATAAGTTATTACCTCTTTCTCTAATTTTGTGTTTATCCCTATATAAATATTCAATATTATCAACATAAAACCTTTAAACATCTAATCTCTAACTATTCTTCTATAGGTTATACTAATATAGCATTACTTATAATTATAACATGAATTACTTTAAACACTTAGGGTAATATTTAAGTAAATACTTTAGGGAGGGGATTTATTTTGTTTCTTGATGAAATTTTAGAAGAAAAATACAATGATACATTTAAAAAAGTATATACAGATTTAAAATATCAAAAAGAAAGTGATGATACCTATACTATTGATAAATTAAAAGCTTTATTAGAAAGTTTATATATCAATGAAGGCAATGATTGGCTTGGAAGGGGAGATATTAAGGATACTGTTAATAAAGCTACTATCGCAGCTTGCCAGAAATTATTAGCAGAATGGGAAAGTGAATAATATAGTAAGAAATCTTACTATATTATTTCCACTCTAATCTTTCAAAAATATTACTGCTAAGTAAAATAAGTATTGCTACTATAATAAAGTTTGTAACAGTAACACCTATAAAAAATCCTAAAGCATTGGTTAAAGTAGCTACTATACCTCCTATTATTGCTCCTGGTATAAGCATTAATAATATCTGTAGCATGAAAAATAATGGGAAAAGAGTTTTATGGTCTATAGTATTAGGAAATATTATTCTAACTAAAAAATTTGCAAATACTGTTAGAATATAAAAACTTGTTAAAAATAAACCTAGAGAAATAATTGTAACTAAAGAAGCCTTTATAGTTAATCCTAAAGCTATATTTAACATAAAAGCATTAACTGTCATTCTAATAATATCAACTAAATTCATTGCAATTATCTTTTCAATATATGTACCTGGAATTAAATATATATATGGTTTTGTTAGCTCATGGTTACTTACATAAACAGAAGACATTAAAAACATTATATAAGCAATAACCCCATTAGCTATATACATAGGAATTATCCCTTCAGTGTTTCTAGTAAAATAACCTACTGTTAAACCTACTATTAGTGAAAATATTGTTAATATACTAAAATAGGGATGTATATCCGTTCTTTTATAATAAACTTTAGCTCTCCACATAAATGCCCAAGGACCTTTCCTTTTACTTTTTACGTTAACTTTACCTTTTTTAGTAAATAAGAAAAAATTCTTTCTTTTTTTAAGTCCCTTTTTGCGTTTCTTTCTTAGTTCCCTTTTATTAGTAGCACTTAAAACATCTTCATAATAATCATTTGCTGTATTATATGATATAAAAACTAAAAGTGCTAAAAGAGTAAATTGTAATATTAATGCTATTAAACTCCATGAACTATATCCATATATAGCAGTCATAAAGGCACTTTTAGCCCATCCTATAATTGGTATGTAATTAATATAATAAGCATTCATAGCTTTTATAATACCCTTTAATAAATCCTCTGCTTTTACTAGGTGATAAATAATATATACAATTATTAATCCTAAAAGGCTATATATCATTTTGCTTAAAAAACTCTCTATTTTGTACTTTGTAATTAAAGTAAACATTAAGAATTTAAGTGGTTCTATTAATAATAAAAAGCTAATATAACCTAAATACATAAATCCTAAATATCTAACCTCTATATTAACTAAATCCCCAAGAGTTGGCAGTAATGCTAATATTACTATTCCATATATAAAGAAATTAATTATAGATTGTTTTATCATATGATAAAGCAATATCTTCTTAGAAGATATTGGTGATTGAAATAAAACATTAACATCTCCCATGGAAAAAAACGTGGATGATTCATTCAATCCTTTATATAGGTTATACATTAAAATAAATATACCTATAAAAGTTATTAAAGCAGCTATATACTCACTTCCTATAGAAACACTCATATCACTTTTATTTTTATTTAATTTAGAAAACCCACTTATTAATATCGAACCTATCCAAAATATATATAATAGATATATAATTAATCTCTTTTTATCATTTTTTATCTCAAGGATATAATTTTTAAAAGTCCAAATATCCTTTCTAAAAAGTGGCTTATAACTATTCATCCTTAGTCACCTCTAAGAATAATTCTTCTAAAGACCCTTTACCATTACTAAGTTTATTTTTAAGGGATTTAACATCTCCATCGGCTATTATTCTTCCATTTTTCATAACTAATACTCTATGACAAAGATTTTCTATACTATCAAGCAAATGGGTACTTACAAAAATTGTTTTACCCTGATCACTTAATTCTTTAAATATAAGTTTAGTTTCTCTGATAGCCTTAGGATCTAATCCTATCATTGGTTCATCAAATAAATATAGCTCAGGCTCAGGTAATAATCCACAACAAATAGATACCTTTTGTTTCATTCCCTTAGATAACTCTTTAGCTAATTTATCCTGCTTATCATAAAGGTCATATCTTTTAAATAATTTAGTAGCCTTTTCTTCCCAATTATCAATATCATATGCATCTGCTATAAAATGTAGATGTTCCTTTACAGTTAACATTTCATAAAGTTCTGGTACCTCAGGTATATATGTAAACTTAGACTTTGCTTTTAATAAATTATTATTGATTCCATCCATTTCTATATCTCCATAGTCTTTTCTTAAAAGACCTGCTATCATTTTCATTGTTGTACTTTTCCCAGCACCATTAGGTCCTAAAAGACCAACTACATCTCCTTTATTTAATGTGAAACTAATTCCATTAACAGCCATTGTCTTTTTAAACATCTTATTTAGATTATTTACTTTTAGCATTTACTTATCCTCCTTAAATCCATATATAACCATTTAATCATAATTTAGTATTTATATCAACAAGAAAAAAAGACGGTTTTAAATAACCGCCTTAAAACTTCTTAACAACTACATCTTCTTTTAACATCGGCCAAATTTCTTCATCCTCCATACCTAATCTCCAAAGCGCTATGCCTTTTATTCCTAATTTCCATGCCAATTGTATTTTTGCATATATACTTTCTGCATTTTCAAACCAAACCTCATGTTCATTTCCCTCTTCATCTACATAAGAGAAGGTTGGAGTTTTAGTTTCTTCATCAAATATAACTTCCTTACCATACTTCTTAGCTAAATCCATTGCTCCTTGATATGTGACATATGTGTTTTTCCCAGTTGTTAGATTAAAATCAAATCCAAATACACTTACTGCTGCCACTACCTTTTCTCTTGGCATTTTAGTTATTGTATATTTTAAAACTCTTTCCATCCATCCTATGGAAACTACAGGCCCTGGACCACTTCCAGGCCAACCATGTTCATTATAAAGCATTACCACAAATTCATCTACAGCTTTACCTATAGCATCATAATTAAATGGGTCTGAAAACGGATTGAAAGGTTCATCACTTACCCTTGAAGGTACTGAGGCTGAAAGGATATATCCCTTTTTATCTAAAGCTTCTCCTAACTCTTTATAAAATAAAGAAAGATTTTCACTATCTTCAATAAACACATCTTCTATATCAATGTTAATACCATCATAGTTATACTTTTCTATAAGCTCTATTATATTTAGTATTAAAGCTGTTCGATTTTCTTTAGATGAAACCA
>VEND01000061.1 GCA_009711765.1 Bacillota bacterium
TAGATAGTATTAGAACGATGAATTTATTATTATCAATAACTATTGGGTTTATAGCTATGCTTTCTAAAAATAGAAAAGAAAGCATATTAGGTCTATGCATTTCTAAACTATCAAAGAGAATTTATGGGATACCAGAGTTTGATTATTATGCATTAGTAGATGGTATTTATACAATATTTAAAAAAGCAATGTGTGGTATAGAAAATTTCATGCCTAAGCCCTTGTATAAAATCAAGCAATCACAACAGTTGATTATGTCTAAAGTCTTTGTTTAACTGTGCTTTGAAGATTTTAAATTTGTATTTTGGGGAAACTTTAAAAAATAATAATTATTGACTTATAAACTTATAAGTGGTATTATTAATCTGATTAGTTAATTTAACCTGCCTATTAACCTATCTTTATTAAATTCCCTGATATAAAAAAAAATAAATTGGAAAAGATAGTAAAAGAGAGATGTTTTTGGAGGTGTAGTTTTGAAAAGGGAAGACCTTAAAAAGAAAAAGATTCAAGAACTTAAGACCATGGCTAAAAGGATAGGTCTTAAAGGATATAGTAAATACAGAAAAGACAAACTTATCGAACTTATATTAAATAGTCCTAACTTAGAAAAAATAGCAAAATTAGAAGAAAAGGAAAAGCACAAAAAGAACTTACCCGAGAGATTATCAGACGAGATAGATAAAAGTAAAGAGATAAACACGGCAGAGGGAATATTAGAATTACATACTGATGGATACGGATTTTTAAGATGTAGAAATTACTTATCAAGCGATGAAGATATATATATATCACCTTCTCAAATAAGACGATTTAATCTTAAAACTGGAGATAAAGTATACGGTATAACAAGACCACCTAAGCAAGGTGAAAAGTATAAAGCCCTTCTTTATGTTAAAAAGATCAATAGTGAAGATCCAGAGTCTTCTAATAGAAGACCTGATTTCGATAGATTAACTCCAATTTATCCAAATAAAAGAATAACTATGGAAACTTCTCCAAGGGAATTATCCACAAGGATTATAGATTTAATAGCTCCTATTGGTAGAGGTCAAAGGGGTATGATTGTGGCGCCGCCTAAGGCTGGTAAAACTATTTTACTTAAAAAAATAGCAAATAGTATAGCTGAAAATTATCCTGATATTGAAATAATAGTTTTACTTATAGATGAAAGACCAGAGGAAGTTACAGATATGAGACGTTCTGTAAAGGGAGATGTTGTATATTCTACATTTGATGAACTTCCTAAGCATCATACAAAGGTTGCTGAAATGGTTTTAGAAAGGGCAAAGAGATTAGTTGAGCATAATAAGGATGTTGTAATATTACTTGATAGTATAACAAGACTTGCAAGGGCTTATAATCTTATAATACCTCCAACAGGAAGAACTCTTTCAGGAGGATTAGACCCAGGAGCACTTCATAAACCTAAAAGATTTTTTGGAGCAGCTAGAAATATAGAGAATGGAGGAAGTTTAACTATCCTTGCCACTGCTTTAATAGATACTGGAAGTAGAATGGATGATGTAATATTTGAAGAATTTAAAGGTACTGGTAATATGGAAGTACACCTTGATAGAAAGCTTTCTGAAAAGAGAATATTCCCAGCTATAGATATTAATAAGTCAGGTACAAGAAGAGAAGATCTTCTTTTAGATACTAAGGAAATAGAAACTATTTGGAATATTAGAAAAGCCCTTAGTAATTCACCAACGATAGAAGTGGCAGAAAAAGTCCTTGAAAGACTTATGGGAACTAAAACAAATACAGAATTTGTTGAAATGATGAGAAATAAATTATAGTTTCCTTGCAAAGAATATATGTTATATGCTATAATGTATTAGTTGAAAAGTAGATGATAAGATATACTTAAGATTGTTAGGAAAGAGGTGATTTTGATGAAAAAAGGAATTCATCCAGAATATAAAGAAGTTACAGTGAGATGTGCATGCGGAAACACATTCAAAACAGGATCAGTAAAAGACGAATTAAAGGTTGAAATATGTTCGGAATGTCATCCTTTCTATACAGGTAAGCAAAAGCGTACTGAGAAAGGTGGACGTATCGACAAGTTCAAGAAAAAATACGGTATGGAGTAAACAACATATAGGACTAAAGGCTGGAAGCTTAACGCTTCTAGCCTTAATTTTTATATAGGTATACGGAGGTTTTTTTATGGCAAAATTGTATTTTAGATATGGGGCTATGAATTGTGGAAAGTCAACAGGGCTTTTACAAGTTGCTCATAATTATGAAGAAAGAGGTATGAAAGTAATAATTATAAAGCCTGTGATTGATACTAAGGGTGGCAAAAGAGTAGTTTCTAGACTAGGAATAGAAAGAGATGCTGATTTATGTATAGATAGAAGTAAAAATGTATATCTAGAAATTAAAGATTGGCTGAATACAAAGGAAGATATAGATTGTATTTTAGTAGATGAAGTACAATTTTTAAAAGAAAAACAAATAGATGAATTATTTGAAATTGCTATAAAATTAGACATACCTGTAATTTGTTATGGGTTAAGAACAGATTTTCAAATGAAAGGCTTTGAAGGAAGTAAAAGATTATTATTAATTGCCCATAGTATAGAAGAGTTAAAAACTATATGTTCCTGTGGAAAAAAGGGAATTTTAAATGCTAGAAAAATAAATGGTGAATTTGTTTTTGAAGGTGAACAAGTAGCTATAGACCAAGAAGATAATGTTGAATATGAGTCTTTATGTGGGAATTGCTATTTTGAAGAAAAGAAAAAATATAAAAAAAGAAAAGCCAAGGTTGATAGTTAAAGCTATCAACCTTTATTATTTAGAATAAGAGTCTATATCTATCCATATAGTAGTTCCTTTATTTACTTCACTTTCTATACCATAGTTAAATTTATGGGCATCTAATATTGATTTTACTATACTCATTCCAAGGCCTGTTCCACTAAAATCTCTTTTTCTAGATTTTTCTACCTTGTAGAATCTATCCCATATAAAGGGAAGTTTATCCTTAGGTATTCCCTTTCCATTATCTATTATTTTAACTTTAGTTATATTTTTAATAGTATTTATTTTTATAGTAACAGTACCATCTTTAAAGGAATGGTTTATAGCATTATTTATAAGATTATAAAAAACTTGATATATTTTACTTTCATCGCCGTTTATGACTTTATTTTTATCATCAATTAAAAGTTTTATATCTATATTTTTTTTCTTAGCAAAATAGTTAAGTTTTTCTAAAACGTCTTTAACTAATTCATAAATATAAAAATCATTATATTTAAGATCTAAAAACCCAGCCTCCATTTTAGATAAATATAAAATATCCTCAACCATACTATTAAGTCTTTTACTTTCATCTGTTATTATATCAAGATATTCTTCTCTTTCATTTTCCTCTAAGTCTATATCTTTAATAAGTTCACTATAGGCCCTTATTAAACTTATTGGTGTTTTAAGTTCGTGACTCATATTTGCTATGAATTCTTTTCTTAATTTTTCTGTTTGACCTAATTTTATAGCCATATTGTTTATGGTCTTAGCTAAAGTACCGATTTCATCCTTTGTATTTATATCAACATTAGCTGAAAAATCTCCCTTTGCTATTTTTTCTGAGGCTTTTGTGATTTTTACTAGGGGGTTTGAAAAATACCTAGCAAAGGCTAATGCAAGTAAGGTGGCTATGATTATTGATATTAAGGATATAAGTGTTAATTGCTTTTTTAATATATTAGTAGCTTCTTCTATAGGAGCTAAGGGAGAAGTTATTAAAACATATCCATAATACTCATTATCATCTATTATTGGAATTTTAGAGATTATAAAAGATGAATCAGGATGGGGAAATCTTCTAGGAAGTATCTTAATTTCTTTTTTTACTTTTTTATCGAATCTAAATTCAGGTTTCCTATCTTTTATCTTTAAAAATGGATTACTATTATATAATAAATTTTCCTTATTATCATATATAAGTATTATTGCATCGAAGGAGGACATATAGGAATCTATTTCACTTTTCATATCCTCTGTAATATTTTTTTCATCTAAAAATTTATCTTTAATTTTTTCCCCTGCATGGAGTAATGATGCTTTTCTTTCATTAATATAGAATTTTTCTAATCCGACAATTTGAAAAAGCCATAAAAGGGAAATTATTATAAGTACTAAGGCTGTTATACCAAGCCATAATTTACTTAATATTTTCTTCATTTTAATCCCCAACCTTAAACTTATAGCCTGTACCCCAAATTGTTTTAATATAATTTTTATAGCCTTTAAGTTTTTCCCTTAGTTGTTTAATGTGGGTATCTACTGTTCTAGAATCACCTAAAAAATCATATCCCCAGATTTTATTTAGTAGCTGTTCCCTTGTAAATACTATATTAATATTTTTTATTAGAAGTAAAAAAAGATCATATTCCTTAGGGGTTAAATAAACTTCTTTATTATTTATAAAAAGTTGTCTAGATTGAGGTTTAAGTAAAATATCTTCTACCTTTATTGATTCATTAGATGTTTTATAGGTTCTTTTTAAAACTGCTTTAACCCTTGCTAACATCTCCTTTGGACTAAAGGGTTTTGTAATATAATCATCCACTCCAAGTTCAAATCCAAATAATTTATCGTATTCTTCCCCCCGGGCTGTAAACATTATAATAGGGACTTCTGAAGTCTGTCTTATTTTTCTACAAACAGTCCAACCATCTATTTTAGGCATCATTATATCTAAAAGGATTAAAGAAAAATCATCTAAGTGAAATTTATCTAATGCTTCTTCACCGTCTTTAGCTTCTTTAACTAAAAAGCCTTCCCTTTTTAGATATATTTTTATTAAATTTCTCATTTTAGCTTCATCATCTACAATAAGTATTTTCATATCTTCCAAAAGAATCCCTCCTAAGATTTCTAATTTTATAATAACATATATTTTTAAAAAATTTTTTAGTAAAATAAATTTTTACTCAGATTACATATAAATATCACAAATTTATCACAAATTCCATTTAATATGTAATTATTCCCATAATAAATAATCTACATAGGCTTATAAAAAGATTTAAGTTATATCACAAATGCATCAAATTTAATTTATATAATTTTTAATAGAATAAAAAAGAAGGAGAGATATTATGAAGGGTAAGTTTAAATATTTAGTTTTAGCTTTAGTTTGTATTTTTATAGTTTCTGGTATTTATTATTTTGGTTTTTCTTTAGGTGATGTAAAGGCTGAAAATAAAGAAAAATTTTTAACTACTAAAGTAAAAAAAGGGGATATTAAAGTAACAGCTAGTGCTTCAGGAAATGTGGAAGCTAGTAAAAGAAAGGAAGTTAAATCCCTTGATAATGGTATAGTTGATACTATCCATGTTAAGGAAGGGGATTTAGTAAAGGAAGGGGATCTTTTATTAACCTTTGAAAATGATTCAGAAAATTCTAGTATAGAAAGCACTAAACTAGATTTAAAAAGGGAAGAAAATCAACTTGAAAGTTTAAAGGAAAATTTAGATGATTTAAAGATTTATGCATCTCAATCAGGATATATAGGTGAAGTTAATGCCAAAGTAGAAGATGAGCTTTCAAATGGCTTTTTACTTACAACTATAACTAATAAATCAGTATGTGAAATACCAGCCTATCTCCATGAAAAATCATTAGAAAAGATTAGTTTAAATGATAAAGCAGAGGTAGAGTTACCATCTTTTTTTAAAACATTAGAAGGTAGGGTTACTAATATAGATAAATCACCTATAGCTAAAGAAAGTGGAGCAGTTTTATATGAAGTATTAGTTGAAGTAGATAATCCCGGTGGATTATCAGAAGATACTAAGGGATGGGTTAGTATAAAAACAGATAATGGAAAAATAACTTCAGTTGAGGAAACTAATTTTAAATTAGAAAAAGAAGAAAATATTAATTTAAAAACAAAGGGAACCCTTAAAACTTTAAATGTAGATAAGGGTGATTATGTAAAAGAAGGAACCCTTATTGCAGAGATTGAAAATTCAGATCTTAAAAAGGATATTGAAAATCAAATGTTAAGTATAGAAAAAAAAGAAATTCAGTTAGCTAATCAATTAGATGAATTAGATGAAACAGCAGTTTATGCTCCTATAGGTGGAACTATAACCAATGTGTTTGTTACTGAGGGTGAAAGAATAGGTACTAATATGACTTTAGCTACTGTTTCTGATTTAAGTAATCTAGAAGTTATCATACCAATAGATGAATTAGATATAATAAATATAAAAGAAAATCAAAAAGCTTTAGTTACAGCTGAAGCTATAAAGGATACAGTATTTAATGCTAAAGTTTCTAAAATAGCCCTAGAAGGGGATATAAATAATGGTGTTACTACCTTTGATGTAACACTTTCATTAAAAGAAATTAAAGGATTAAAACCTACTATGACTGTAGATGGTGAAATAAATATTAATTCTAAAAAAGATACACTACTATTACCTATAGAAGCTACCCAAGAAAGACAAGGTAACAAATTTGTTTTAGTAAAAAATGAGGGAAATGAAAATCCTTCATTAAAACAAATTGAGATAGGTTTAGTTTCAGAATCCTTTGTAGAGATAACTAAGGGTTTAAAAGAAGGAGATGTAGTTTATTATATGGGAGTGTCTAATGATACATCAAATGAAGATAAAAAAATGAATATGATGGGAATAGGAGGCCCTCCTAATAGAGCTCCTGGCGGAGGTGGAAGAAATAAAAATGATTAATCTAAAGGATATAACTAAAATATATAAAACAGGTAAAATTGAGTTTAAAGCTCTAAAGGGTGTTTCGTTAAATGTAGATAAGGGAGATTTTTTATCTATTATAGGACCAAGTGGTTCAGGAAAGTCTACATTTATGAATATAATAGGATGTTTAGATATTCCGACAGACGGTAAGTATTATTTTGAGGATACAGATATAAGTAAATATTCTAAGAATGCTTTAGCAGAAATAAGAAATAAAAAAATAGGGTTTATATTTCAAAAGTTTAATCTGTTAACTAAATTAAGTGCTTTTGAAAACGTGGAATTACCCCTTATATATAGGGGTGTAGATACAAAGGAAAGACACAAAAAAGTTAAAAAAGCTTTAGAAAATGTAGGTTTATATAAACATAAAGACCATAAACCTACTGAACTTTCTGGAGGACAACAACAAAGGGTTGCAATAGCTAGGGCATTAGTGGGTAAGCCTCCTTTAATACTTGCAGATGAACCTACTGGTAACTTAGATAGTAAATCAGAAGAAGAAGTAATGGATATAATTAAAAACCTTAATAGTAAGGGTAGTACTATAGTGTTAATAACCCATGACTTAGAGGTTGCTAAAAATGCAGATAGAATGGTATCTATTAAGGATGGAATGATTTATGATGAGAGGATGAAATAAATGGATGTTAAAATGGCGTTAAAACTTGCATTTAAAGGTATTATAGCCAATAAAATGAGAACTTTTCTAACCATGTTAGGAATAATAATTGGTGTTTCTGCAGTAATTATTTTAGTAGCTTTAGCACAGGGGACTACTCAAAGTGTAACAGAGAGTATAGAGAGTATGGGAACAAATCTAATTACTGTTACTATAACAGGTAGAGGTACTGATACTACCCTTTCTTATGATGAAGTAATGAAATTTAATGAAAAGGAGGGAGTTTCAGGGGTTTCTCCGGTGGTAAGTGGTAATGTTACTGCTAAATATGGAAACAATTCTACAAGTGTTAGTCTAGAAGGTGTAGATAGTAATTATGAAACTGTTAGAAACCATAGCGTACAAACAGGTAGATTTATAAAAAACTTAGATGTTGAGTATAGAAATAAAATTGTTATTTTAGGTACAGAAGTAGTTGATGAAATTTTTAATGGAATTAACCCAGTAGGGAAGGATATACAGATTAATGGAACAAAATTTAAAGTTGTAGGTGTACTTGAAAAAAAGGGTAGCTCAATGGGAGGTAGTAATGACGAAAAAATACTAACTCCAATATCCACAGCCCAAAGATTTTTAAAATCAACAGGTGTTAAAAATTTTTATATACAAGCTAAGTCTTCAGATAAAGTAGAAATAGTTGAAAAGCAAACTGAAATTTCTCTACTTAAAAAGTTTGAAAACGATGATGATTCCTATAGGATATTTAATCAATCGGAAATGCTATCTACTATGGATGATGTAACTAAGAATATGACACTTATGTTAGGTGGAATAGCTGCTATTTCACTTTTAGTAGGTGGAATAGGTATTATGAATATTATGCTTGTATCGGTTACTGAAAGAACTAAGGAAATAGGAATAAGAAAATCAATAGGAGCAAAAAGAAAGGATATACTTAATCAGTTTTTATTAGAATCAGCAGTTATAAGTGGTTTAGGTGGTATAGTAGGGATATTAACTGGAATAGGAGGTAGTAGTTTATTAAAAGTGTTAGTAGGTTTAAATACAAGTATTTCTATTAGTATTTTAATAATATCCTTCGGATTTTCTTTAGTAGTAGGTGTATTCTTTGGAATGTATCCTGCTAATAAAGCTTCGAAATTAGAACCAGTTGATGCATTAAGATTTGAATAATACTAAGGGTAGATTAATCTATCCTTTTTTTTTATGATTATACACCAATATTGACTTTATAACATATATTATAGTAGCCAGAGATATAGGCTAATTATACGTTTAAAAGGAGGATTTAATATGGCTGAAGGTCAAGGTTTATTTGGTGGTTTATTTGGAGGATGCGGTGATGGAAGTGAACTGTTATTCTTCTTCTTATTGTTAGTAGTGCTATTCTGTTTTTGTGGCGGAGGCTTTGGTAAATGCTAAGTAACCTAGCTACAAAAATAATCTAATAAGGGGGGTATATCTATGAGTGGTTGCTATGATGGTGGAAGCGAATTGTTATTCTTCTTCTTGTTATTAGTAGTATTATTCTGCTATTGCTATTAATTAACTATAGATTAAAATAGCTAAGTGATTTTTTTCACTTAGCTATTTTAAAATTTGTAACATAATTTAAGTAACTTAATATAATGTTAGTAGCCTAGTTATAGGCAAATATTATTTAAAAAGGAGGCAATCTAAATGGCTGATGGTCAAGGTGGAGTATTAGGTGGCTTATTTGACGGAGGTAGTGAGTTACTTTTCTTTTTCTTGTTATTAGTAGTATTATTCTGTAATTGCTATGGTGGTAGATGCTAATAGCCCATTATACTAGTGTTTAATGCCTAGCATAATTATGGGGAGGTATATAATATGGTAGATGGAACTTGTTATGATGGAGGTAGTGAATTACTATTTTTCTTCTTACTATTAATAGTTTTATTCTGCTCTTACTGCTATTAATAGAAAATTTAAAACTTCTAAGCCTATATAGGTTTAGAAGTTTTTTATATGTAAAATAATATATTTTGTACGATATATTATTAAGAGGTGATTTAGATGAAAATTATAATTGATCCCGGGCATGGAGGGAAAGACCATGGTGGAGGAAGTAATAATCATTGGTTAGAAAAGGATATGAATTTAAAAATATCTTTATATCAATATGAAAGGCTTAAAAAATTAGGATTAGATGTAGAGCTAACTAGGGATAAAGATAGTTACTTAGATAAGTATGAAAGGGTAGAAAAAGTTAAAGAATCTAAGGCAGATTTATGTATTTCTAATCATATAAATAATATAGAAAACCCGGATGTAAATGGTGTAGAAATAATACATTCTATATATAATAATGGGGTTTTAGCAAAGCATATTATGAATGAGTTAGTTAATGTGGGTGCAAATAAAAGAAGGATATTTACAAAGAGATATCCTAATGACAATACAAAGGATTATTATTATATGAATAGATTAACAGGGAATGTAACTACATTAATCATAGAATATGGTTTTGCAAGTAATAAAGAGGATACTAAAAAAATATTTCAATATTGGGAGGAATATGCTGAAGCTGTTATTAGGTCTTTATGTAATTATTACAACATAAACTATAATAGGGGGGGTTGTAATGGTAAATGTAATAGAAGACTTCGTTAGAGCTTACTTAATAGATATAATCATAGTTTTAGTATTTATTATTACTTTGATTTACCTTTATAAAAAAGGAAAAAAAGATACAGTAAAAAAAATAATCTTAGCCTTAGTTGTACAGGCTGAAAAAAACTTAGGTTCAAAAACAGGCAAGCTAAAATACGCCTTTGTAGTAGAAAGGGTGTATGATGTTTTACCCTTTGTAGTTAGAATATTAATAACTAGAAAAGAACTTGATAATATGATTGAAGAAGCAGTAAATTACTTAAAGGAATATCTAACCGGTGAAAGGGATTTATTAGGATATGAAGAGGAATTAAAGGTAAAAAAGTTTAATGGATTTGAATAATTTCCTATATAATTATACTTTTATAATAAAACTTGATTTTAGACAAACCACTCTTTAATAAGATAATGAAATACAGAATTATAAGTATTTTTAAAGGGGATTTATTTGAACAGTTTGGTGAAATATTATTGGTAAAATTAAGTTTTATCACTGTCAAATAAATAGTAAAAAAAAGGGGGGGATATAAATGTATTTTAAGTCAAAAGACGGTTCTAAAATTTATTATGAAACCCACGGGGATAAAAAAAATCCAGCTATTATTTTGTTACAATTGTTATGCGAAAAGCCCACTGCTTCAGCTGTGGGATGGATAGCATCTTTATGAAAATAATTTATAAAGATGTACATTTTCATAATAATTATACGCATTCTGTGTTATAATAATTATATAGAAAATAGTAAATTTATGATACAAAGTGTTTTGACACGAGCCTTATACTATCGTTAAAGTAATTCATCAGAATATGCTTTGATAGTGAAAGTTTTAGGGAAATTAATTAGTTTTTATATGTTGTAAATATAAGAAATGCAAGTCTTATATTGAGAGTATAGAAAAAGTTAATGTACCTAAGAACCCCCTGCCTTTAGGCATGGGAGTGTCAGATGGCTTAGGTGCTGACCATAATATGTTTAAACCACAAATAGAAAAATATTCTGATAAAGGATACTTTGTTATAGTTATGGATTTAAGAGCCCATGGATTATCAGAAAAGGTTAAAAAACTAACATTAAATGACTGGGCAGAGGATATAATGACATTAATTAATTACTTAAAAATTGATGTTTACTGTATTATAGGTATAAGTATGGGGGGAGTAATTGCTCAATATTTTGTATCTAAGTATCCAAATAAAATAAATAAATTAATTCTATCAGATACCTTTGGAGAATTAAAAACTTTAAAAGAAAGGCTAATAAGTTTTACACAGGTTACTGTTTTAGGGTTTATAAGAAAGAAAACTTTTGCAAAAATTTTGGCCCGGACATATAATAAATTAGGCGCTAAAAAAGCCAGTGATTATTTTTATAATATTACATTAAATTTAAATTTTAAACAGTTAGTACTAGCTAGAAAAGCTATAAATAAAATAGATGTGTTAGATGACTTAAAAGGATTTGAAAAACCTTCTTTAGTTTTGGTTGGAGAAAGTGCAGGGAAATATTTTGTTAAAATTAATAAAAAAGTAGCAAATAGTTTAAATAATAGTAAATTTGAAGTTATTAAAGATTCTATGGATCCTTCTAATTTAGTAAAGACTGAGGAATTTGATAGAAAAGTTTTAAATTTTCTAAAAAGAAACTAAAATATAATTTAGTATCAATAAAACCTCCATTTAGGATGGAGGTTATTATATGGAAGTTAATTTTAACTAGTAGCTTTAATATCAAATTCCCTTATTGCATATCTAAGTTTCCCAGAGGATGAAGGTTTAATATGTTTATTATATACTACATTAATATTTTCTTTTTTAATACCTAAAACTTCTGTTATTTTACTTAAAAAATAAATAATTTCATCATTTTCAAAATTATTATTTTTAACTATTTTTAATGTAGCATTATTAAGATCATGTTGTATCAATTGAAATTGTTTAATACCCTTTAAAGTTCTAGCTATTTGATTACAGAAATGTCCATGAACTAAATTACCGTCCTTTGAAATAAACATTTCATCTTCTCTACCCTCTATATTTTTTAAAATAGGTAAACCTACACCACATTCACATTTATCATTTGATAAACTCCCGACATCTCCTAGTTTATATCTCAATCTAGGCATAGAGAAATTGTTTAAATCAGTTACTAAAATCTCACCTTTATTTCCTTCTTTTAATCTTTTCTGTGTTTTTAAATCAACTACTTCTATTATTAAATTTTCTGATGCTATATGCATTTTGCCATGGGGACATTCATAGGCAATAATTCCTCCATCCTTTGCACCATATTCGTTAATAACCCTAGTATTAAAGGCTTCTATAATTGTTTTTCTTTGATAATTATGTAATGTTTCAGCTGTTGATACTACTCCCTTTAAATTAATATCTATACTTATATTATTTTCAAGCATTAACTTAGAAAAAGCATATAAAGAACTTGCATACCCATAGATATAATCAGGTTTGTATTTTTTTATTTTTTTAACGTAGGATTCTATATTTTTAGGATTAAGTGAATAAGCTGAGAATATAATTCTATTTTTAAGTAGCTTTTCTTTTAATGTAAATTTAAATTTTTCTAATTTAGATAGTTCTATAGGTGAACCCCAAATCATTACTGAACGATCCCCTAAGTCTATATCCCACCAAGATAATCCTCGCCATCTAGCTGCTTCATAATGCTCTACAGTGTATCTATCCATAAAGAATTTAACTGGCTCTCCTGTAGAACCACCTGTTTTATTAGGAATTAATGTATTATTATCTACGTTAGTTGATAAATATTTATCTTTATTATTCATAAAATTTTCTTTATTTAAAATCGGTATCTTTTTTAAAGCTTCATAGGGATTTTTAATTATAAGTTCCTCATATTTTCTAAACTCATAATAGGCTGGAACGTTTTTAATACAATGGGTTAATAATTTTTTTAGCTTTTCATTTTGTGTTTCTTTTAATTTTTCTTTATTATATCTTTCTGTTGATTTTAATTTTTTTAAATACTCTCTTATTTTATTCCCATTTTTCTTTTCCATCAATGGATATACCATTTTTTCAATAAAATGTTTATTAAAATTCATTTGATTTTCTCCCTTTAAATTAGTATTTTTTAAAAAAGTTCTTTTACTTAATATACTACCATAGTAAAAACGTACCATAAAGCATAAAGGACAAACTTCTGAAAATAAAAAGGAATTTAATAAATATGGAAGAATATAATCTAGTAGTTGTATTTATTTAAGAACATCTAAAGATGAAATGTATAAAAATGAAAGGAGTTTATTATGGAATTTAAAAGGTTTAATGAAAATGAGATAGACAAATGTGTTGAATTATTTATTAATGTGTTTAGTAAAGAGCCTTGGAATGATAGGTGGCCATCTACTGAAAAAGCTAAAGAATATTTAAATGATATAATTAATACACCTGGATTTAAGGGTTATGTAGCATATAAAGATGGAGAAATAATTGGTTTGTGTTTTGGTCATGTAAAAAAATGGTGGTCAGGGGATGAATATTTTATAAATGAAATGTGTATAGATACTAAACTACAGAAAACTGGAATTGGAAGTAAACTTATGGATTTTACAAAGAGTAATTTGTTAAAAGAAAAAGTAAAAACCATAACATTAATTACTGAAAGAAATACCATTGCAGAAAGATACTATATTAAAAATGGGTTTAAAGAGGTTAAAGAAAATACTTTTATGTTTAATAGTTTATAGGTCATTTTTCATATAAAAAGGAGGGTTTCATGTATTTATTACAGGGATTTTTATTAGGACTAGCATATGTTGCTCCTATAGGAATGCAAAACTTATATGTTATAAATACTGCTATTAAAGGAGACAAGATAAAGACATATAAAGTAGCATTAATAACTATTTTTTTTGATATTTTATTGGCACTTTCTTGTTTTTTAGGTGTAGGATATATAATTAAAAATATTCCTATTTTAAAGGCTATTATACTTTTGTTAGGATCATTTATTATTATATACATAGGTATTAATTTGATTAAATCTTCTAGCGAATTAAATAAAGAAGTTAATATAAACGAGCCATTAATAAAAATTATAGGGATTTGTTTTTCTGTGACTTGGTTAAATCCCCAGGCTTTAATTGATGGTGCACTTTTATTAGGGGGATATAGAGCATCGATCCCTGAAAGTATGTCAAAAATTTTTATAATAGGATTTTGTAGTGCATCCTTTTTATGGTTTTTAACTTTGTCTACTATTACTTTAAAATTAAGGACTAAATTAAATGAAAATATATTAAAGGGGATAAATATTTCATGTGGTATTATTTTAATACTTTTTGGTATTAAATTAGCATATTCTTTTATAAAATTAATAACTTAAAGTATGTATTAAGAAACTAATATATAAATATATGATATAATAGATTCATTAAGACTAGGAAGTGAGTGATATATTTGTCACAGAATAAAAATAAAAAGCATATAACAAATATAGGTGGGCAGGCTTTAATAGAAGGGGTTATGATGAAAGGCCCTGATAATATAGCCATAGCTGTAAGAAAGCCCGATGGAGAAATTGAAATAAAGAAAGATAAGTATAAGTCAGTAACTAAGAAAAATAAACTTTTAAATCTACCCTTAATAAGGGGAAGTATAGCACTATTTGAAGCAATGATTTTAGGGACTAAATCTTTAATGTATTCAGCAGAATTTTATGAAGAAGAAAATAAAGAACCCGATAAATTAGAAAGGTTTTTAAAAAGGGTATTTAAAGATAAAGCAGATGATGTAGCCATATATATTTCTGTTTTTATATCTATAATATTTGCAGTGTTTTTATTTATGTTAGGACCATCATTTATAACTAATGTTCTTAAAAATCATATTAAAACACCTTTTTTACTAAATATAGTTGAAGGTATAATTAGACTATCAATATTTTTAATATATATATTAGTTGTATCTAAAATTAACGATATAAAAAGGGTATTTATGTATCATGGGGCTGAGCATAAAAGTATACATTGTTATGAAAATAATGAAGAGTTAACCGTTGAGAATGCAAAAAAATATACGACTTTACATCCAAGATGTGGAACAAGTTTTTTATTTATGGTGATGATAGTTAGTATATTAGTATTTTCACTATTTGGGTGGCCTAATTTATTATTAAGGGTTGTATCTAGGATAGTTTTACTACCATTAATAGCAGGTATATCCTATGAGATAAATAAAAAAATTGGCAAAAGTAATTCAAGACTTTCTTATATATTATCCTACCCAGGATTGATGCTTCAAAGGATTACTACTAATGAACCCGATGACTTACAACTTGAAGTAGCAATAGCTTCTTTAAAAGAGGTTATCCCTGAGGATAAAGAAAAGGATAAGTGGTAAGTATAAAACAAAGTACTTTCATAATATGAAGGTACTTTTTTTATTTTACTTAAATTTAACAAAAAAATTTTTATAATATAAACATCTAAATAGAGCCTATTTAAAAATAAATATATTTAATGATTAGTTATATTCCCCTATACTTCGTTGATTAGCTATAAATATTGATATATAATGAATTAGATATTATTTTTGATGAAGAATAAATATATATGATTTTTTAAAGTTTTTATTATTAAGGAGAGAGATAAGTGATAACAATAAATGAACTATTAAATAAAGGATTTAATGAACTTAAGGAGGGGGATTTTTCTAATCCCCTTCTTGATGTGCAACTGCTACTTTGTTTTATATTAAATGTGGATAAGGTATATATTTATACACATAGGGATGAGTTAGTTAATAAGGAAAATGTGGATAAGTTTAATGAACTTTTAAATTTAAGAAAAGAAGGATACCCTCTTCAGTATATACTAAAAAAACAAGAATTTATGGGACTTGACTTTTTTGTTGATGAAGGAGTATTAGTACCAAGACCAGATACTGAAAATTTAGTTGAAAGAGTAATAGATTTATCAAAGGATTTAAAAGGTAAAATAAATATAATAGATATAGGTACAGGTAGTGGTGCCATATCACTAAGCTTAGCTAAATTTATTAAGGAGTCTTTTGTATATTCAATTGATATAAATAAAAGGGCGATTGAAGTTGCTAGGAAAAATGCTTTAAACTTTGATTTAGAAAATGTTAAATTTTTAAATGGAGATTTATTTAATCCCTTAGATGATAATTTAAAGGGAAATATTGATATTATAGTATCTAACCCACCATATATTCCTACTTCAGATATAAAAACTTTACAAAGAGAGGTTTCTAAATATGAACCTAAAGAGGCTTTAGATGGAGGCCTAGATGGACTTAACTTTTATAAAGAGATAACTAAAGAAGCTAATAAATGGTTAAAAAAGAATGGAGTTTTAGCCTATGAAATAGGATATAATCAAGGTAGGGAAGTAATAAATATATTAAAGAGTGAAGGTTTTATTAAAGTTAGATGTTTTAAAGATTTATCAAAAAATGATAGGGTGGTAATAGGGTTTAAGGCTTAGGGGGCTAATATGTTTTATTTTAAATTATTTATTATATTCTTTAAAATAGGGGCATTTACAATAGGTGGAGGCCATGCTATGATTCCCCTTATACAAAATGAGGTTGTAGATAAAAATAAGTGGTTAAGTAATGATGAATTTTTAGATGCAATAGCCATAGCCCAAGCATCCCCAGGGGCAGTTGCAATAAATACATCTATATTTATAGGATATAAGTTAAATGGAGTATTAGGAGCTTTTATTTGTACTTTAGGGGTTTCACTTCCATCATTTATAATAATACTTATTGTTTCTATATTTTTATTTAAATACAGAAAAAATGAAGTGGTAGCAAAGGTATTTTTAGGTATTAAACCAGCAGTTGTCTCATTAATATTATCAGCTGTATATAAACTTATAAAGGCAGCTAAGTTTAAAAGAGAAGATTTAATTATACCCATACTTTCGTTATTAGCTATTACTTTTTTAGATATAAGTCCTATAATAATAATTATTATAGGAGCCTTAGGAGGAATTATATATTTTAGGGTAAATGAATATAAAAGACTTAAAAGAAGGGGCTGATTAATATCTTACTTGTAAAGCTTTTTCTTACATTTTTTAAAATAGGGATGTTTAGTTTCGGGGGAGGATATGCAATGCTTCCCTTTATACAAGAAGAGATAATAAAAAGACATGGGTGGTTAAATATTAATGAATTTGTTGATATGCTAGCTATATCACAAATAACACCAGGGCCTATAGCAATAAATAGCGCAACATTTCTAGGGTATAAAATAGCAGGGATTAAAGGAGCTTTTATATCTACTTTAGCTGTAATAACCCCTTCTTTTATAATAATTTTAACAATAGCCCATTTTATAGATAGATTTAATGATTCAAAATATACAGATTGGATATTTAAAGGAATAAGACCTGTAGTTATTGGCCTTATAGCTTCAGCAGCTGTTATGGTAGCAAAGGATACATTTGTAGATATAAAAAGTGTTATAATAGCTATAGGTATATTTTATTTAATAGTATTTAAAAGAATGAGTCCTATAGTTTCTATAATTATAGCAGGCTTATCAGGGGTGATTTTATATTGAGTTTTAAAAAGAGAATACTCTTAACAATGGGATAGCTTTTATATAGATTGTAAGTGTGATATAATATATATTTGTTCAATTCTATTTGACGAGGTGAAAATAAATGTTAGAAAAGTTAGACTTTTTAGAAGATAGGTATAAAGATTTAAATCAGAAGATGAGTGATCCAGAGGTTATTAGTAATTCAAGTAAATTACAGGAATTAGCCAAGGAACATGCAGAAATAGAACCAATAGTGGTTAAATATAGAGAATATAAAGAAACTTTAGAACAACTTAAAGAAAATAAGGAAATGCTTAAAGAAAAGCTAGAAGATGATTTTAGAGAAATGGTTAAAGAAGAAGTAAATGAACTTACTAAAAAGGAAGAAAAGTTAGCAGAAGAACTTAAATTTATGTTAATACCAAAGGATCCTAATGATGATAAAAATGTTATCGTTGAGGTCCGTGCAGGTGCCGGTGGAGATGAAGCTGGTATATTTGTAGGTAATTTATTTAGAATGTATTCAAGATATGGAGAAAGAAATGGTTGGAAAATAGATATAATGAATACTAGCTCCCAGGGAGTTGGTGGATTTAAGGAAGTTATATTTATGATTAAAGGTAATGGAGCCTATAGTAAACTTAAATATGAAAGTGGAGTCCATAGGGTTCAGAGAATACCAGAAACTGAATCAGGGGGAAGAATTCATACTTCAACAGCTACAGTTGCTGTATTGCCTGAGGTTGATGATGTTGAGATTGAAATTGATCCTAATGAAGTTCGTGTTGATGTATATCGTTCATCTGGTAATGGAGGCCAAAGTGTTAATACAACAGATTCAGCAGTTAGACTTACCCATGAACCAACAGGGATAGTAGTTGCTATGCAGGATGAAAAATCCCAACATAAAAACAAAGATAAAGCATGGAAGGTATTAAAAGCAAGACTTTATGAAAAATTCCAAGCTGAACAAAATAAAGAAATAGCAGAAGCTAGAAAAAGTCAGGTAGGAACAGGGGATAGAAGTGAGAGAATTAGAACTTATAATTATCCTCAAGGAAGAATAACTGACCATAGAATAAATAAAACGATGTATAAGCTTGATAATTTCTTAGATGGAGACATTGATGAAATGGTAGATGCTTTAATTACAAGTGACCAAGCAGAGAAACTTAAACAAGTAGAATAACTTATAATAAATGGAGTGGGAGATGATCTAATTGGGAGAAGGTTTCAATTTCCTGGTGGACTTAGCTATTATTCTTTTTATTGCTAACCTTGGAGGTTATGTTAGTAGAAAATTCAAACAACCTGCTGTTTTAGGTCAAATAATAGCTGGTTTATTAATAGGTCCATCAGTATTTGGTCTGGTTCATGAAACAGAATTTATTAACCATATGGCCGAGATAGGTGTAATACTTCTTATGTTTATAGCTGGCCTTGAAACTGATTTAGCGGATTTAAAGGCTTCTAGTAAGTCTTCAACATCAATAGCTTTAGGTGGGGTTATAGGTCCTTTAATTTTAGGAATGGGAGCTATATTACTTATAAGCCCTGAAGCTGATATAGTTGAAGCCCTTTTTGTAGGTGTGATATTAACAGCAACAAGTGTTAGTATAACTGTACAGGCATTAAAGGAATTAGGACAACTTAGAACTAAGCAAGGCGTTGGAATATTAGGGGCAGCTATTATAGATGATGTTGTTGGTATTATACTTTTAACCTTGGTAGTTGGTATGGTAACTCCTTCTGAAAGTAGTAACATATTTTTAGTACTAGGAAAGATAGCAGCATTTTTTATATTATCGATAGTAATAGGTGTAATATTTTCTAAAGTACTTACAAAATATAAGGATTTTATAAGTAGAGAAAATAGAGTATTACCATATGCTTTAATATTTTGTTTCCTTTTAGCCTTTGTAGCTGAAGAGTTAGGTGTTGCAGCAATAATTGGAGCATACTTTACAGGAGTTGTATTTTCTACAACCCCCCATAGAAATAGGGTTTCCCACGAAATACAGAGAATTGCCTATTCTTTGTTTGTTCCAATATTTTTTATAAATATAGGTTTAAGTGTAGAGATTCATCATATAGGAAGTTCACTTTTATTAAGTTTATTTATAATATTAGCAGCTGTATTAGGTAAAGTCCTCGGATGTGGTATAGGAGCTAAGATATCAAGATTTAATAATAGAGAGGCTTTACAGATAAGTATAGGTATGATACCAAGAGCGGAAGTAGCGTTAATCGTTGCAAATTTGGGACTTAAACTAAAACTTATAGGAGAAAATATATTTACAGCAATAATATTACTTGTTTTAGTATCTACAATAATAACGCCAATCTTATTACAGATTGTATATAGTGAAGAAAAAGTAAAAGAAGCTTGTTAATATAAAGGTCAATCGAGAGATTGACCCTTTATAATTTACTGACTATTAGTATTCCTAAGATAAATCCAAATATTACACCAAGGGTTGAAGACTTACCATTATGTATTCTTTTAGCACTGGGGATAAGCTCTCCACAGGTTATATAAAGCATAGTACCCGCTGCAAAGGATAAACAAAGAGCTATAAAAAAATTAGATATACTCCCAAGGAATGCACCAAAAAAAGCACCTATACCTGTTGGGAGACCACAAAGTAGTGTTAATATTAACACCTTAGGTTTTGAATATCCACTTAATCTAAGGGGAGTTGCCATGGCAATTCCTTCAGGTATGTTATGTAGAGCAATAACAAAGGCTACTTTCATCCCCATTTCACTGGTTAGCATAAACCCAGAGCCAACAGCAAGCCCTTCTGGAAGATTATGTATTGCAATTCCAATCCCCATTAAAATTCCTGCCTTTAACATACTTTTTTCTTTAGTACTACAGGCTTTAAAATGTTCTTTAGGTAAAAGATCTTCTATAAATATAACTAAAATTATACCTAAAATAATTCCTACTATTTCAGTAAATATACCTCCTATATGCTGAGCTTCTGGTAGTAAATCAAAGGTAACTATAGAAAGCATTATACCAGCAGTTGAACCTAGTAAAAAACTTAAGAATTTTTTATTAGGCTTTATTAATGTTAATGATAAAATGCCTCCTAGACCAGTTCCTAAAACTCCAACTAAAACCCCTATTAATGTATTCATTAATAATTCATACATAAATAACACTCCCTAAGTCTATCTACATTATTCTATTCATAAACTAAAGTTAAAATTACTTTATTTTTTTGTCTATTTTCCTTTAATTTTATCATTTTTTTAAGTTTAGTGTCTACATATACGAGGTTTACCCAGTTAAAAAAATATTATATAATATATAGTTAAGAATTGTAGATAATATTAAAGAAACTATTAAGAAAGTAAGGGATAATATGAAAACATTAATTCTAAAGATAAATAAAAATAAACCAGAAAAAGAAAAAATAGATAAAGCAGCCAAAGTATTAAAAAATGGAGGTACTGTAGCATTCCCTACAGAAACAGTTTATGGATTAGGGGCTAATGCCCTTGATAAAACTTCTATAGAAAAGATATTTAAAGCAAAGGGAAGACCACAGGATAATCCATTAATAGTACATATAGCAGATACAAATAAATTATATGATTTAGTAGATGATATACCAAAGAAAGCTAAAGTTTTAATGGATAAATTTTGGCCAGGACCTTTGACTATAATATTTAATAGAAATGAAAATGTTCCAGATGAAGTTACAGCAGGCCTTCAAACTGTAGCTATTAGATATCCAGATAATTTAATAGCTAAGGCTTTAATAAAATCAGCTAATCTACCCATAGCAGCCCCTAGTGCTAATACTTCAGGAAAGCCTAGTCCCACAGATTCTAAACATGTTTTAGAGGATTTAGATGGAAAGGTTGATATTATAATAGATGGAGGCTTAACAGGGGTTGGTGTTGAATCTACTGTTTTAGATATATCAGGAGACATTCCTACTATATTAAGACCTGGTGGTATAACTAAAGAAGATTTATTAACAGTTTTTGATGAGGTTAAGTATGATCCAGCTTTAAAAAATAAAGATTTTAAACCAAAATCCCCAGGACAAAAGTATAGACATTATTCTCCTAAAGGAGAAGTTAAAATAGTTAAGGGGGATATAGGAAAAGTAATAAAAAGGATAAATTCACTTACTAAGGAGTATGAAAGTAAAAATATAAAGGTAGGGATAATGGCTACATTAGAAACATTGGATAAATATGAGTGTGAAAATGTAGTTTCAGTTGGAAGCAGAAAGGATTTTAAAACTATTGCAGCAAATCTTTTTAAAACCCTTAGATATTTTGATGAAATAGGGGTAGATATAATATTAGCGGAAGCTATTGATGAATTAGGCATAGGAAGTGCAGTTATGAATAGGTTAACTAAAGCTTCCGGTGGAAATATAATAATAACTTAAGGAGGAAATATTTTGAAACACATTCTATTTGTATGTACTGGAAATACTTGTAGAAGTAGCATGGCAGAAGCTCTTTTTAGGGATATGATAAAAGAGAGGGAAGAATTTAATGAAATAAGGGTTGAATCAGCAGGAATATTTGCAACTGATAATAGACCAGCTTCTAAACAGGCTATTAAAGCCCTAGAAGAAGAAAGTATTGATTTAACTAATCATAGGTCACAACAATTAACAGCAGATCAAATATTAAAGGCGGATTTAATACTTACAATGACAGATAACCATAAAGAGGCTATCCTTAGAATGGCTCCTGATGCAAAGGGAAAGACCTTTACTTTAAAAGAATTTGCATATAATGAGATTAAAGATATTCATGATCCCTTTGGTCAATCTATAGAGGGGTATAGAAGTAGTAAGGCTGAAATAAAAAAAGCCTTAGAAAAAGTGATAGAAAAAATAAAAAATCTATAGTATTAGAGTAGCTTTAAGCTGCTCTTTTATTTAAAAATTTTTTCTAGAAAAATAAAATATTTATGATAAACTATTAAAGGAAGAAATATAAGGAGGTTATTTATGAAGATAGCGATAGGCAGTGACCACGGCGGATTAGAACTAAAAGAAAATATTAGAAAGTATCTTAAAGAAGAAGGAATTGATTTTCTAGATTTAGGAACAGATTCAGATGAGTCTGTGGATTATCCTGAATTTGGATATAAGGTTAGTAAGGCAGTTAAAGATGGTGAGTGTGATCTTGGTATAGTTTGTTGCGGAACAGGAATTGGTATATCAATATCAGCAAACAAAGTTAAGGGTGTAAGATGTGCATTATGTAGTGATTGCTATTCAGCTAGAATGGCTAGAGAGCATAATAACGCTAATGTATTAGCCCTAGGAGGAAGAGTTGTAGGGAAGGATTTAGCTATTGAAATAGTAGATACTTTCCTTAAAGGAAAATTCCAAGGTGGAAGACATGAAAGAAGAGTAAATAAAATAACTGACATAGAAAAGGATAATATGGTATAATACAAAATGGTGTAAAAAAAGAAAGGAGCGGGTACTAATGAGTAAAGTATATGAAATGAATCATCCACTTATTAAGCATAAGCTAACATTTATAAGAAAGAAAGATACTGGTGCTAAAGAATTTAGAGAATTAGTTAAAGAGGTTTCAATGTTAATGGCATATGAAGTAACAAGAAATCTTTCATTGGAAAATATTGAAATTGAAACACCTATAACAAAAACTAAATCAGAGGTAATATCAGGTAAAAAGCTAGGTATTGTACCTATCTTAAGAGCTGGTCTTGGTATGGTTGAAGGGATGCTTAACTTACTTCCTGCAGCCAAGGTTGGACATGTCGGACTTTATAGAGATCCTGAAACTTTAAAGCCTGTAGAATATTATTGTAAACTTCCTAAGGATGTTGAAGAAAGAGAACTTATAGTACTAGATCCAATGCTTGCAACTGGAGGTTCCGGTGCAGCAGGAATACAGTTTGTAAAGGATAGAGGAGCAACTAATATTAAATTTATGTGTTTAATAGCTTCTCCTGAGGGAATCGAGTTTATACAAAAAGAGCATCCAGATGTGGATATATATGTAGGTGCTATAGATGAAAAGCTAAATGATCATGCCTATATAGTTCCAGGTTTAGGAGATGCAGGAGATAGACTATTTGGAACTAAATAATGCAAAGGCCTTAGGCCTTTGCTTATTTTTTTCCCTTTTTACCAAATGTACGTATATAAATTTTTAAATCTACGTTAATAGGGACATCACTAAAGGTTTCATCCCAATTATCCTTAACTTCTTCCCAAACCTTAGGATATTTAATGCTAAGGATTTTCCCAAAACCTGAAACATCTACTTTAAATTCCTTTTGAGTTTTTTCAATTGCCTTATTAACTAGAATCATAACTTCATCTTCAATAGTTTTTTCTGCTCTTTTTATAAACTTTTCATCAAAGGCATCTGATGTTACTAACCAGTCTTCACTTAATTTTCCTTCAGATTCTATTTTAACATCAAAGGATATTTCACCATTTTCAACTTTAGGTATCATTTTACTTTTAATATTTTTAATTTCGTAAATAATCATTTCTTTTGTTTCTTTATCTATTGCCTCTACTATACCACCCTTTCCCTTTCCTGATAACCAATTTAGACCTTCTGTTTCCTCTTTGCCTAAAAATCCTAACATTTTATTTGTTTTTCCCTTTATTATAGCAGCACCAGCTAGAATTATATCATCCTTGTGGGGAACAATTCTTTGCATTATAAAGCTTGATTTTGCTGCCATTTTTTTAGACATACCCCCTAAAGTCATAATAGGTGGTATTCTAGATGTTCTTTTTACATTTTCACCCATAGTCAATAATTTAAAGGAGGGAATATCCTCCTTTTCTGGTTGTTTAAGAAAGTATAAAATTTTTTGATATAATAGAGTAGGTGAAAGTCAGATGATGTCTATACCACAGAATTTATGCAAACTATTTACAGTAAAAATATGGTTGCGCTTAAGGAGGTAACTATGGGTACTGGAATAATCAAAAAA
>VEND01000173.1 GCA_009711765.1 Bacillota bacterium
ATTTATAATTTTATTAAAAGACCAATTAGACATTTCACTTCTCCTTTCTATAAAAGGCTTTTTTATAGCTTTTCCAAAATTCTAAGTTATTATTTAAACTATTAATTTTTTAAATATTGAATTATTAGTTAATTTATTGGAAAAGATTTAAGTAATAAAAATTATTTTGTAATTATATATTAAATTAACAGGCTATTAGGGGAGGAATGTTATGGCTATGGTAAAAAAAGAAACAATTGATTCTAAATCTCCATTTGCAACTTCAGAATTTAGTAAAATTCTATATAATAAAATAACAGGTTATTATAAAGGAAATTATAAAGATGTGGTTATTGTATGCGTTGGTACTGATAGATCTACTGGGGATTGTTTAGGTCCTTTAATAGGTCATAAATTATCTAATTATTTTAGAAGATATGAAAATGTACATATATTTGGTACTTTAGAAGAACCAGTACATGCTAAAAATTTAGAAGGGAAAATGAGATTAATTAAAAATTCCTATAAAAACCCACTAATTATTGCAATAGATGCTTGTTTAGGAAAATTAGAGAGAGTTGGTTATGTTTCCATAGGAGAGGGGCCAATAAAACCAGGGGCAGGTGTTAATAAGAAACTCCCAGCTGTTGGTGATCTTCATATAACTGGTGTTGTTAATATGTCAGGATTTATGGAATATGTTGTTTTACAAAATACAAGGTTAAATGTAGTTATGACAATGGCTGATGTAATTTCTAATTCCCTTAACTATACAATGTGGAAAATATTTAAACATAAAACATGTGAAGCTAATTTTGTAAAAAGAAAATATAAACCCCTACTAGATAGTTAAAAGCCGTAGGTTTACCTACGGCTTTTATTGAAATAAAGGGCTATAGACACGTTTTTTTATCATATAATCAATATCCTCTATAGATTTATCAGTTGCATTAATAAGTAAAATTCCCTTTGAGTTTAAATTATTTGTCATATTACTATATGATACATCTTCTCCATTAGCTTTATATACTAATACATCCATATAGTCATTTTCATCTAAATCTATCACGTTATATCCTAAAGATATTAATCCCTTTTTTATATCATCTAATCCTTGTTGGATACCAATGATTTTTTTCATATATACACCCCCAGTATAATATATGTTTATTATTTAATATTGGGAGTGTTTTTATTCTTAATTACATATTACATTGACTTTCTTATCACTTATCCTGAAATTAACTTCTTTATCCCCTTTTATAATATCTCCATCTATATTAATCATTGCATCCTCTTTAGATTTTATCTTTAAATTTTTTGTTTTATGAAAACTTACATATTTATTATATTTAATATGTGTTCCCTTAAAAACAGATGGGAAAATAAAAAAAAGTTTCAATTTAGGTAATTTTTTAATTAAACATACATGTAAATATTCATCTTCTATATCTGCTTTAGGACATATTTTCATACCTCCACCATAATACTTACCATTAGCCACTGCAACTAATAATACTTTCTCTTTTATTTCTTTGTTGTCTAATACTATATCTAAATGTTTATATTTGTATGTAATCAATGTTTTTAATAGTCCTAATGTATATGCAAATTTACTTCTTAAATATCTTTTTATTTTTTTTACATTCTCAACTATTTCAGCATCGAATCCTACACTTGCTACATTTAAAAATATATTACCTTTAACCTCGGCTAAATTTATTTTTTTATTAGTTCCTTTAATAATTAAATCTAAAGCCTTTATAGGATCTTCACTAATTTTTAAAGTCCTCGCTAAGTCATTACCTGTACCTGCAGGTATTATTCCTAAAATACCATAGCCTTTAGAAATCAATCCTTTATTAACTTCATTAATCGTTCCATCTCCACCCACAGCAATAATTTTTTTATATCCTCTAGTAAGTCCATCAATGGTAAATTCTGTTGCTTGTCCAGCTTCCTTTGTTATTAATATTTCATACTTCTTATTTGAATTGTTAAGATATCTTTCTATTACTGGTATAATACCTTTAGCTCTACCCTTTCCAGCTATAGGATTTACTATAAATAAAAGTGACATATATTATCTCCTTTAAAATTTAGTTTATCCTTCAGATAATCCATATTTTTTTGCTCTATCTAGTGCTTGTATTTCTTCTACTGATAACTTGTAGCTAGATTTTCCATTTACTATAGGTTTTCCATAGGTATTACACTCATTTCTACCAAATAAACTTGATATAATAAAACCATTATTATTTTCATCTAATAATGCCACAGAAAAACTTAAATCACTTCCCATATCATTAAAGGCATTATATCTAATAAATCCAACTCTTTGTACTGTAAGTTTTAATCTTTCATTTAAATTATCACAAAAGCTTTCAATATCATTTAGTTTAAGCTTTACATTTTTAACCTCATCTAAATGATCTATTAACATATCTTCTAAGGATGCTTCATTAACCCCCTCTGTTATTAAATTATATTTTTTAGTAATCTTTGATATTCTTATTTGGCTTATAATATTTAATATAAGTAAAATCAAACAGGTAATAATAAGAGCAAAAATAATTTCTAAATTATAATTTGTTATTAGTCCAAATACTTTTTCCATAACCTCACCTCTTTATCTTAGTTATTCTAATTTTATCAAAACTATTATACTTTTAGCTAGTACTATTTAATAAATTAAAAAAGAGTAAGATTTCTCTTACTCTTTTTTAATTTATTTCTTTAGTTATTTCTTTAATAGCATTTATTGCTTTATCTAACTCTTCAATTGTTGTAAATGGTCCTAAACTAAACCTTACTACCCCCTGTTCAAAGGTATCTATTGTTTTATGGGCTAAAGGAGCACAATGAAGTCCTGGTCTTGTTCCGATATCAAATACACTATCTAAAACATAGCTTACCTCAGAAGAATCTTCATTAGCTATATTAATAGCTACCACTGCTGCTTGCCTTTCTGAATCCTGTGGCCCATATATTTTAACATGATCTATTCTCTTTAAATTTTTAATAAAATAATCTGTTAATTTCTTTTCATGATTTCTAATATTTTCTATACCTCTATCTAATATATATTTAATCCCTGCTCCTAATCCAATAATCCCTGGAGTATTAGGGGTTCCACTTTCGTATCTATCAGGTAATATTGAAGGTTGAAATAATTCATGGGACTTACTACCCGTTCCTCCCTCTTTAAGTTGGGGGATATCTAAACCTTCTTTAATGTATATTCCTCCCGTTCCCTGGGGACCTAATAAACCTTTATGTCCAGGAAAAGCTAATATATCTATCCCTAATTTTTCTACATCTATATCATAAACCCCTGCAGTTTGAGCTGCATCTAGCATATATAATAATTTATGTTTTTTACAAACTTCAGATATTTCTTTTACTGGAAATATGGTTCCTGTTACATTTGAAGCATGGGTTGTAACTATCAATTTCGTATTTTCCTTAATTTCATCCTCTATATCCTTAACATTAACTTCTCCTTTATTGTTGCATTTTACTATTGTAACTTCTACCCCTTTTTCTTTTAAAGCCATAAGGGGTCTTAATACTGAATTATGTTCCATTGTTGTAGTAATAACATGGTCTCCACTTTTTAATATGCCTTTAATTCCTAGGTTTAATCCCTCCGTGGCATTATGGGTAAATATTATATTCATAGGATTTTTTATATTAAAAAGCTTTGAAAGTAGTTCCCTTGTTTCATATATACCTCTTCCTGCTTTTAAAGCTAGTTTATGTCCAGACCTTCCTGGATTAGCCCCATAATCCTTCATAGCATCCATGATAGCTTTATAAACACTTTCAGGTTTTGGATAGGTTGTAGCTGCATTATCTAAATATATCATTAAATATTCCTCCTAGATTTAATACTTTAATTAAATTATATAACAAATTATAAAACTATGGCGTTTAAATTGCAAAATAATAACTATTGTCACCATATTATTATATATTTCTATATTCTTTAAAAGTATTATATATTTAATCTATATCCTTCATATGCTTTAAACTTCCATTATTTTTTATAAGCAGTATTTCACTCATTATAGAAAAAGCTATTTCATTAGGCTTTCCTCCACCTAAATTTAATCCTATTGGTGCATAAACTTTTTTTAGTTTATCTTTATTAATTCCTTTATCTAATAAATTATTCATTATATAGCTAGTTTTTTCTTTACTTCCTATCATACCAATATATGAAGCTTCCTTATTAATTACATTTTCTAAAGCTACTTCATCATTCTTATGTCCCCTTGTAATAATGACTATAAAACAATCCTTAGTTATTGGATATTTATCTAAATTCTTTCCTATGTCGCCTAATTGTAATTCATCTATTTCAGGAAATCTATCATTATTACAATATTCTTCTCTATCATCAAATATCACTGTATAAAAGTTTAAATCTTTTCCTAATTTATATAATTCATATGCAATATGTCCTCCCCCTACTATTAATAGTTTCCTTTCAGGTTTAAAAAGCTTTATAAAAACTTTAGCACTGCCTCCACACTGCATATGTAAACTCCCTGTATCATCTAGTTTAAAGGTAAAGTTTTTATTAATATTTTTTCTTATGCATATTTTAGCTTCCTTTGTTACTTTATATTCTAAATTCCCTCCACCTATAGTTCCATAGGTAGAACCATCTTCTAAAATAATCATCATTGCACCTTTTTTAGCCGGAGTGGATCCACTTGATTCAGTTATCATTGCTAAAGCCACTCTTTTATTATCTTTTATTTCTTTTGATATTCTCTCCATTATTTTATATTCCATTATTCTCCTCCTTAGTAAGGGTTTCATATTCCTTTAATGTATCTATATCTATCCCTTTTAACTTATTTTTTATATTAACATAACTTATATTTTTATTATTTTTAATTAACTTTCTACCCCCTGTATCTCCCTTTAAACTTTTTAATTTAGATCTATATAAAGAAGGGAATATTACAGGATTACCCTTTTTTCCATTATACATTGGAATCACAATATGAGATTTATTATTATTAAATACTTTAATAACTCTATTTATTATTTCATATGTAATAAAGGGTTGATCTGCTACAAAAAAAGCAAATCCCTCTGTATTTGGATCTGCATTATTAACCCCTAATTTTATTGATTCACTTTGTCCTAAATAAGCCTTATTATTTTTATAAGTCTTTAAATTATATTTTTTAGCTATATTTTTAACTTCTTCATTTCTATAGATAACTATAATTTCATCAATATTAGATTTTACAACCTCTTTTATTACCCTTTCTACTAAGGGCAGGCCAAATACATCTAAGGTAAGTTTTTCTCTCCCCATTCTTTTTGAAAAACCAGAAGCCATAATAACTCCACTTATCATTTTTTACACCTCGATGAATACTTTATTTTTCATGCTTGTAATTAGAATTTTAATTTTAGATTCATTCTTTATTTTTTCAGATACTTCCTTTGCTATATTTAAATCTATTGTATCTATTTTATTTAACAAAAGATATTTCTCCATACTTTCAGAAACACCTTTAAACAACCCCTTTGGATTTAGAACTAATTTTTTTATAATTGTTTCATCAATTATTTGAGATGATTTACTTAAAGTTATCTCTCTAAATCTATCTACTCTATGTACATTTTCAGAGTTTATATTTTTTTTATAAGAATCTAAACCTAAAATCCCTATAACCTTTGTACTTTTACTAGGTATTACTGGTTCATAAGTTTCTGGGGCTTTAATTGGTTTTTTTCTAGCACCATCTGCTTCAACTAATATTACATCAAATAAATCTTTTTTATATAACTTATTTATATAATCACTACTAACTCTACCTATTTTATTTTTTACTTTATGTCCAATAACTGTTATAGAACCCTGTGGAATATTTTTATATTCTATATCATTGTCTAGTAAAAATAAATTATCTATAAAATTTTCATTTGGATAATACATTTTAGTTGTAGATGCTATAAGTACTTTTTTATTTTCCCTTTTTAACTCCTTAGCTAAAGCATAAATAGTACTTGTCTTACCTCCAGCTCCTACTAGAGATATTAGTTCTAATCTATCTATATTTAATTTTTTATAAAGCTTCATTTTTTTTCTCACTTACAAATTTACAAACTGCCTCTAAAGCTCCTCCGCCTACGGCTAAAGCCTTTCCTGATATTTTATAACAATATTCTTTTACACCCCTTGGGTCAACATCTCCAATTTTCATCCCCTTATAAACATAAAAATCATTCTTTATCATACCTCTGATGACTCCCTTGATTTTAGCTTTAACTTCTATATCATCTATAATAGCAATAGTTTCATCCTTTTTAACAAAAGAACCTATATCTTTAATAACTTTTATTTTACCGTTATTATTTGCTCTTATAACTCTTTCTTTAGTAAATCCGTTTATATTTCCTGGAATGCCTGTATTAGCATCTGTTTTTCCATTATAAAAGACACGTCCTAATTTATGCCCTCTATTTGTTTCTATTACAGCATCTACATCTCTTCCTGCCATAAATCCAGGACCTGCACCTATGGTGTACTCTGCCATATCCTTATTAGTTCCTAAGTTTTTCTTAGCTAATATAGCATCTATAACTAAAAAAAAGTTTTCTTTAGTTATAAGTTCTCCTTTAGGATCTACAATAACCGGTATAATTGAATCTTCTAAGCATTTATATGCATCCTTTAATGTTTTTACTCTTTTAGCCTTTATATCTTCTATTTTTGTTTCGTTTGTATAAATAGTTTGAGCAAAGGCTACTTTTCTTCTAATTACTGTTGGTTTTTCTATTTCAAATACTACTATTTTAAACCCAGCTTTATGTAATCTATAAATTATTCCACTTGCTACGTCTCCTCCACCCCTTACTGCAATTAACTTATCTATCATAATAATCCCCCTATTTTTTTATAATAATAATTGCACTTTTTTTATTATTAGGAAGATAATATTTATTATCTTTTATAATAAGTTTCTCCCTTAGCCATCTACTAATTTCTAGATCTTTATCCTTAGAGAGTTTAAAATAATCATATAAAAATTCTTTACTCTCATTGAAATTTTTAAAGGGTTGGCCAAAAGAGGCCTTAAAAAATTTAGTATTATAATTAATTTTATTATCAGTTAAAGTTTTCTCTATATTTTTATATGTTGGTTGTTTTAATTTTGATATATCCATATTTAAAATATTATATAATCTATCAATTTGAAAATCATTTTTTATATTACTTGTTGGCATTACTAAAACTAAATATTTAGAAGTATGATTTAACATTTTTTTTAAGTTTTCATTATTTATAAGTCCACCAACAAAACTTGCAACCGTTAAATCATACTTCCTTTTAATATAAATATCTTCATAATTAGCTTTTATAGTAAGTATATTGTCTTCATTAACTATTCTATTTTCTAAGGTTTTAATTATCATAGGTGATTTATCTAATGCAGTAACTTTTATATTTTCCCTTTGTAACCCTATAGATATTCCACCAAGACCACATCCAATATCTATAGCTGAATTTATATTATTTAAATGTGGTTTTAAAAAGTCAATTACCTTTTTATGAAAGTTAGATGCTTTTTCAGCCTCAAGATACCATTTTACTTTTTTTGTATTCCATTTAAAGTTTCTTTTTTTATTTGATACGTTTATAAATTTTTTCTGGTAAATACCCTCTGTTATATTTACTAACTGCAAAAACCTCCACATCCTTTCTTTCCCTTATGGAATCCATAAAAGGTATTTGGACTGGTTTAATTACACCTAAAATCAGTTTATTACTTGATAATAATCTATGTATACTATCTTGAAATTTAACTGCTTTGTTTTCAAAGAATCCTAATTCATCTAATACAACAAGCTTTTCTTTACTATTTATTATATCCTTAACTAAGTTAAGTCCATATTTTTCAAAGTTTTTCGTTATTCCTATCCATCTACCATTAACTTCTTTTCCTATTATTCTTTTGCTTATATCTACTTTCTTATAATTAATTGGATCTAGATAAAACCCAATTACTTTTTCTTTTTTTAATAATGCCCTAGTTTTAAAACCCTTTATATCTTTTTTGTTATATTTTGTTTTTTTAATAACCTTATCTATAACAGTACTCTTTCCTATATTTATATCCCCTGTTAAAAATATATTCATATTAATCTTCCTTAAAATTTAAGTAATGTTTTTATTGATAATCCCACTTGATAAATTTTACCTTGATCAATAACTGCTAAAAACTTAAATACTTTCCCATCTTCTGCTCTTTTCTTAACAGGTGTAGCTACATATTTTTTATTGCCATTTCTTAAATCTTTAAAACTTTCATCTACTTCATATAGATTTAAGCCTATAGAGTCTTTTTCATTACAATGGGTAACAGTACCCTTATCATCTGTTACATAGATAAGGTCGACACCTGTTTCTTTTAATAATTTATTTAAAGTTTTATTATCTAAACTTTTATTCTTTAACTCATCTTTAATATAATATACATCCTTTAACATCTTTCCTTCCATTACTTTACTTGTTACATACTGTTGCATTTTATCTGCGTGAATATTTAAATTCTCTGTTATTTCCTTTATTTTAGAAGCTTTTTCATCCTGCAGATTAGACTCAGCTTCCATTTCTTGCATTTCTGATGCTATTTCCTCAGAAAATGCAGTAATCTCTTCTATACCAGACATTATATCCTGACCTTTATAGTTAACATCCTCAAGGTCTTTATCAACTGATTTCACCTTATCTACACATGTTTTTAATGAATCATCTATGTTATTAAATTTACTTATTGTTTCATTCACTATAGTATATCCTTCATCAACATAAGTAGATTCTTTCTTCATTGACTCAGTTATATTTATAATTTCTTTTTGTAGTGTTTTTATAACTTCTCCTATTTTATTTGAAACTTCAGTAGTCTCCTTTGAAAGTGTTCCTACTTCATTTGCAACAACAGCAAAACCTTTACCATATTCCCCTGCTCTTGAAGCTTCTATTGATGCATTTAATGCAAGCATGTTAGTTTGTTCTGCTATTTGGTTTATTAAATCAATAAATTTAGATACTTCCTTTGAATAATCATTTAAAGCTTTTACTTTTTCTTCTGTATTATTAACTATATTTTTAATTTCTTCCATTTTTAATTTTATTTGATCTGTATCCCTTATCCCTTGCTGGGCTGATTTAATTGAAGTTTCAGTGAAATTTACTGTTTCGTTCATTTCCTCATTTGTTGTCTGTAATGTTTTTACAATATCTTCAACATTATCTGTTATATTTTGAAGCATTTGACTTTGCTGTTCACTGTTATCACTAGTTGTTTCTGTGGAAGATGTTATTTTATCCATTGAAGCCTTAGATTCTTCAGCTATAGTCTGTAATTCATTACTTAATTTAGTTATTTCAGTGGATATATTAACCTGTTGTCTGAAATTATTTTTAAGTCCCTTAATAACTTTTTTTATCTCTGATAATATATCTTTAGCCATACCACTTTCATTTTTTATATTAGATGTTAAATCATTTTTATTTATCTTTTTAATATAATTAGTTATGTTTCTTAGAAAGTATTTAAACATACCCTTTAATATAAAATTAATTAAAAAAGTATAAAGTACTATAAATAACCCTACTAATAATATATTATCAATAAGCTTTGAAACAAAAACAGCTACTAAAAATGAAACTAATAAAATAATGAATATAAAAAATTCTTTCTTATTCTTCAAAGGTTTCCCCCCTTAATTATTCTTCAACGCTTAATTTAGTAAAATCAAACTTTGTAACATCAAATAATCCAAGATCTGTAACCTTTAACTCAGGAATAACAGGTAATGCTAAAAATGATAAAGTCATAAATGGATCAAGATCAGTATTTACATTTAATTTATTATAAGCAATATCAAGCATCTTTTCTAACTCTTTATTAACATCCTCCATAGATCTATTAGACATTAATCCTGCAATTGGCAGTGCTAAAGTTTTAAGCACTTTTCCCTCGGAGCAAATGGTAATACCTCCACCTACTTTAGTAACTTCTTCTATTGCTTTTATCATATCTTCATCATTATCACCAACAACGATTAAATTATGTGAATCATGGGCTATTGTTGAAGCTATTGCTCCACCTTTAAGTTTAAAGTTTTCAACTAAACCTAAACCTATATTCCCTGTTGCATTATGTCTTTCTATAACAGCTAATTTTAATATATCTAGATTTTTATTTACTTTAAATTCATTAGTATCATTTGTTTCTACTTTCCTTACAACCTTTTCTGTAACTAAACTGTGGGCTGAAAGTCTCATTACATTTACTATATCTGATTCAAGTTTTAATTTTAAAGCATCATTTTCTATTTCTTTAATATTTACAGTATCTATAACTTTGGAATGGTCATAGGATTTTACTTTAAATAAAGCCTTATTATTTTCTGCAACTAATTTCCCCTTTTTAAATACCTTTTTTACTTTAAATTCCCTTAAATCATCTAAAACAACTAAATCTGCATCATATCCAGGTGCTATTGCTCCTTTATTTTTTAAATTATAGCACTCAGCTGCATTTATTGTTGCCATTTTTATTGCAGATATAGGATCTATTCCATTTTTTATTGACAATTTAAGATTATTATCTATATGACCATCAGTAATAATATCCTCTGGATGTCTATCATCTGTACAGAATATACATCTTCTTAAATTTTCTTTATTTACTCCCCTAATTAAATCTTCAAGGTTTCTAGCAGCTGATCCTTCTCTAATGGCTATATACATCCCTAATCTTAATCTGTCAATCATCTCTTCAACTGTAGAACATTCATGTTCTGTTCTAACACCTGCAGTAACATAAGAATTTAACTCTTTATCATTTATCCCTGGTCCATGTCCATCTATAAGTTTATTTCTTTTTCTTGCAATTTCTATTTTACTTAATATTTTTTCATCTGCATTTATAGTAGATGGATAATCCATTAACTCTCCTAGACCTAATATTCTTTCATTATCTATCATTTTTTCTAAACTATCTGCTTCTAATATAGCCCCTGAATTTTCAAAATTTGTAGCAGGCACGCAGGATGGTAACATGAAATATACATCAAGTGGTATTTCCTTACTAGAATCTAGCATAAACTGTATTCCATCTAACCCACATACATTTCCTATTTCATGGGGATCAGCTATAATAGTAGTAGTTCCTCTAGGTATTATAGTTCTAGCAAACTGTGTAGGAGTTACCATGGAAGATTCTATATGAACATGACTATCAATTAGTCCTGGGGATACAAATTTTCCATTCATATCTATCTCTTCTTCCCCTTCATATTCCCCTATTCCTACTATTTTACCATTATTTATAGCAATATCACCTTCTATTATTTCATGGGAAAATACATTTATTATTTTGCAATTTTTTAAAACTAATTCACTTACCTTTCTACCCGCAGCTAAATCTATCATTCCTTTTATTTTATCCTTCACAATATTAACCTCCCTTTTTATAATAAGTGAAGGTAAAACCTTCACTTATTTTTTAGACTTATTTAATTCTTTTAAAACCTGAGAAGGTGTTACCGGTATTTCAGTTATCCTTACCTTTACTGCATCATATATAGCATTTAATATAGCTGGTGTTACTGGAATCATAACCGGTTCACCTACACCTTTAGCTCCATAGGGAGCAGTATTTTCTGGATCTTCTATTAAAATATTATCTATATCTATCATATCAAGAGAAGTTGGTATTAGATAGTTAGTAAAGCTATCATTTTTTATTTTTCCATTATCTACATTTATATCTTCTAATAATGCATATCCCAGTGCCATGGAAAATCCTCCATCCATTTGTCCCTCTACTAATGATGGGTTTATTGCTCTACCTACATCCTGGGTAAACACTGCTTTTAATACATTTACTTCTCCTGTTAAAGTATCAACACTTACCTTAACTGCACAGGCCCCAAAGGTATATGGCCAATATGGTGCACCTTGCCCAGTCTCTGGATCCATCTCAGTTGTTTGAGCTGTAAAACTTCCCTTTATCTTTAAAGACTTATCTTTAGCTAAATCTTTTAAAGCTATGCTTTTTTCAGGCAATGTTTCTACATAAACATATCCATCTTTTAATTTAAGACCAATATCTGTATTTAAATTTAATTTTAATTTTGCTTCTTCTTTTATTTTTTCTCTTAAATCTTCACATGTTTTTTTAACAGCATTACCTGTATTATAAGTCTGTCTACTGGCTGCTGCTGTTCCTGAATCGGGCATGTTACTTGTATCCTCTGATATAAGTATAATATCATTAACCTTTAATCCTAATACTTCACAAGCAATTTGTGTCATGGCTGTTTTTGCACCTTGACCAACTTCTGTAGCTCCAGTATGAACAGCTACCTTTCCATCAGCCCTTAATACAGCCTCTGCTTTGGATACATCCGGAAAACCATTTCCATATCCTGTTCCATAAAACATTGTTCCTAAACCTATTCCTTCTTTTATCATTCCTTCACACCACCTTTATAACTTTGTGTGAAATTCATTTTTTTATCTATTTCAGCTAAACATTTGTCTAATGGTACACTTTCTTTTAATATTTGTCCAGTTGATGTTTTAGAACCCTTTGTAAATATATTTTTCATTCTTATAGTTAATGGGTCTAAACCTAGGCTTTCAGCTAACATATCCATTTGCTGTTCATGGGCTATGGGTATTTGAGTAGCCCCAAATCCTCTCATTGCGCCTGAAAAAGGATTATTAGTATAAACAGCTATACTATCAACTTCTACATTTGGTATTTCATAAGGCCCTGTTGCATGTACCCCTGCTTTTCTTAATACGTTAATAGCCCAGGATGCATAGGCTCCAGTATCTCCTATTATTTCTGCCTTTAAAGCTATCAAATTACCTTGTTTATCTGCCCCTGTTTTATATTTCATAATTAGAGGATGTCTCTTACAGTGGGCATTAAAGGATTCTTTTCTTGAATAAACCGCTTTAATAGGTCTTTTTAATTTCATTGCAGCTAGTGCTAAATGAATTTGTAAAGTTATATCCTCTCTGCCTCCAAAGGCTCCTCCTACGGCTGCATTTATAACCCTTACTTTTTCTTCCTTTACCCCTAATGCTTCTGCTATTTCTAATCTATCATAATGGGGATATTGAGTAGCTACACAAACTGCATACCTTCCTTCTTTATCTATATAACTTATTCCTGCTTCTGGTTGTAAGAAAGCATGGTCAGTTCTTGAAGTTTTATATTCATTTTCAACTATTTTTTCACAATTTTTAAATCCTTCGTCTATATTACCCTGTCTTAATTTGTAATGATAAACTATATTACTACTATCGTGTACTTTAGGGGAATCTTTATCCATTGCTTTAATAGGATCAAATATTGGTTCAATCTCATCATATTCTACTTTTATTTTATCTAAAGCATTTTCTGCTATTTCTTCAGTTTCTGCTACAACAAAAGCAATAGGATCCCCTATTCTTCTTACCTTTTTTTCACAAAACACTTCATGGTCTTTAAATAAAACTCCATGATGATTTTTACCAGGGACATCCTTTGCTGTTAAGACTGCTTTTACCCCCTCTAAATTTAAAGCCTTACTAATATCTACATTTATATAAGCATGGGGTTTTATAGAACGAAGTGTTTTTCCATATAACATATTATCCATACTTATATCCTGAGGATATGTAGCCTTACCAGTAACCTTAGAAAGTCCATCTACTCTTATAATATTTTTTCCTACCACATCATAACTCAATTTAGTTACCCTCCCTTTTTAAATATTTAGAGGCTTTTATAATTGCATCAACTATCTTATTATATCCAGTACATCTACAAAGGTTTCCTGATATTGCTTTTCTTGCTTCTTCTCTAGTGGGTTCAGGATTTTTATCAAGTAATACCTTTGCTGATAAAATCATACCCGGTGTGCAAAATCCACACTGTACAGCTCCTTCATCTAAAAAAGCCTTTTGTATCGGATGAATTTTATTTTCGCCGTTAATTCCTTCTATAGTTATTATCTCACTATCTTTAGCTTGAAAGGTTAAAACAGTACAGGATGTTACAGTTTCTCCATCCATTATTACAGTACACGCTCCACACTCACCTTCACTACATCCTTCTTTAACTCCAGTTAAACCTAGTCTATTCCTTAAAGTATCTACTAACCTTTCATCTTCTTTTATATTTAATTTATGTGTTTTTCCATTTACATTAAACTTAATTTCCTTCATATAAATCACCTTCTATTATTATTTTTATAAAGCATCTTTAAAAGCTTTTTTAAACGTTCCTTTAACTGCTTCTTTTTTAAATTCTAAAGATGACCTACCCTTTAATCTTTTTTCAATCTCCCCACTTAGAAGTGTTGCTGAAGCTTCAATGATAGCTTCATTTATCTCTTTATTTATTAAATAATCTTCTACTTTTCTTTCCCTTAATCCGTGTCTTCCTAAAGCTCCGTTTCCTATTCTTATTTCTTTACATATATTATCTTCTTTTTCTATATATATAGCTGTTGCTATTTTAGATATTGCTAATGCTTTTCTAAGTCCTAACTTATAAAAGCCTAATTTTCCTTTAATATTTTTAAACTTAACACTTGAAACCATTTCATCTTCTTTAATATCTATTTTTCCTTTATTAAGAAATATTTTTTCTAAACTTACTTCTCTTATATTTTCTTTACTTTTAATAACTACCGTTGCATCTAATGAAAGTAATGGTGGGACTATATCTGCAGCAGGTGAAGCATTACAAATATTACCTCCAATGGTTCCTCTATTTCTTATTTGAGGTGAACCAACTTCACTAGCTGCCTTTTTTAAACCCTTAAGATTATCAGTTAATATTTCACTTTTTTCTATATCTGTAAAAGTAGTACAGGCACCTATTTCTATATAATTATCATCTTTTTTTATATACTTTAATTCATCAAGATTTGAAATATCTATTATAGCTTTAGGTTTTATCTTCTTTTCTCTTAAATCTAAAACTAAATCTGTTCCTCCTGCTATAAGTTTTGCATCCCTTTTATAACTATTTAATAAATCTAAAACTTCCTCCGTATTCTTGGGATTATAAACCTCTAAATTCATGTTTTCCCCTCCCTTTTAATAAAAAAATTTATAAATAGGCATAATTAAAAGTAACAAACCTTTAATTATACCCTTTTATTTTTACTTCTTAATACCTGCTAATTTACATTGTTTACCTACAATTCTATTTGCATCATTTAATATTGATCTTTCATTTAATGTAATAAGATTTTTATTAAGCATTACTATTTTACCGTCAATTATTGTAGTATCAACATCTGTAGATTTTGCAGAGTATACAAGTTGCGATATTATATTCATATCTTTACATGGACTGTTATGAAGTTTATTTAAATCAACTATGGCCATATCTGCTATTTTTCCTTCCTCTATACTTCCTAATTTATCTTCCATACACATAGCCTTAGCTCCACCTAAAGTAGCTAATTCAAATACCTTTTCTGCAGGCATAGTAGTAGGACTATGAAGTCTTGCCTTCTGTATTAAAGCAGCACTTCTCATTTCTTCAAACATATCTAAATTATTATTACAAGGTGCTCCATCAGCCCCTATTGAAACATTAGCATTAAGTTCTAATAATTCTGGTACTTTTGCGATACCTGAAGCTAGTTTAAGATTAGAATTAGGACAATGGGATACTTTTGTTCCTGTATCAGCTAATATTTTCATTTCTTCATCATCTAACCATATACAATGGGCTAATATAAGCTTTTCACCAGTTAGTCCTAACTTATCTAAAAATACTATATTTCTCATACCTCTATCCTGTTGAACTATTTGGATTTCACCTTGATTTTCTGAAGCATGGGTATGAACCATAACATCATATTCCTTAGATAAATCCCTAACTCTTTTTAATAAGTCATCAGAACAGGATATTACAAATCTAGGAGCAAAAGCATATTGAATTCTACCATTTCCCTTTCCATGCCATTTTTTTAGTAATTTAACACTTTCCTTTATAGAATCGTCTGTATTTTCCATTAAAGTTTCAGGTACATCATCACCATAATCCATCATGCATTTTCCTGTTACTGCTCTAAAACCACTTTCATATATAGCTTCAATGGCAGCATCTGTATGATGTACTGTTTCCATATCTATTATTGAAGTTGTTCCTCCCTTTATCATTTCTGCAATCCCTAATTTAGCAGAAATATAATTACTTTCAGCCTGATGAGACCCTTCTAATGGCCAAACCTTCTTTTTAAGCCAATCTAAAAGCTCTAAATCATCAGCTTGTCCTCTATATAAGGCTTGAGTTAGATGTATATGGGTTTGAATTAATCCAGGTATAATTACCTTTTCACTGGCATCAATAATCTGGTCAGCCTCAACTTCTATATCTTTAGATACCTTTTTTATTTTGTTACCTTCAACTAATACATCTCCCTTAAAAATCTCTCGTTCCTTATTCATGGTTACTATAGTACCATTTTTTATCAATAGTTTGTTCATTTCAATTCCCCCTACAATATTGTTTTAAATAAACACTATAAAAGTCAAATACAGATTATTCTGTAGTTGATTTTTATAGTATTTAATTTGCCCCCCCTTAAAGGGGGCAAAATTAAATTTATGCATATACAAGCTTTAATATAAATAAGAAAGCTAAGAAATACATAAGAGGTGAAACTTCTTTTCCTCTTCCTGTAAATAGCTTAAGTAAAGCATATGATAAAATACCAAATACTAAACCTTCTGCTATTGAATAAGTTAAAGGCATCATTATAATAGTTAAAAATGCCGGTATTGCTTCTGTATAGTCTTCTAAATCAATCTTTAATATTGGTGACATCATAAATAGTCCAACTAATATTAAAGCTGGTGCTGTAGCAGCTGATGGAACAATAGTAAATAATGGTGCAAAGAATAATGCAAGTAAGAATAAAATACCTGTTATTAAGGATGTTAATCCTGTTCTTCCACCTTCAGCAACTCCTGATGCACTTTCAACATAAGTTGTTACTGTACATGTACCTAAACAAGCACCTGCTGTTGTACCTATAGCATCTGCAAATAAAGCTTGTTTAGCATTTGGAAGATTACCCTTTTCATCAAGTAAATCAGTCTTTGATGCAACGCCTATCAATGTACCTATGGTATCGAACATATCAACAAATAGGAATGTAAATAAAACAATTACCATATCTAAACTAAATATCTGGTCAAATCCTACAAATTGAAATGCAATAGGTTTTATGGATGGAGGTGCGTCAAATATACCATTAGGCATTGGTGTCACACCCATAGGAATTCCTATTACAGTAGTTATAACAATACCTATAAGTAAGGCACCCTTTACTTTTTTAGCAAGTAAAATACCCGTTATTACTAAACCTATAACAGCTAACAATGTAGCTGGATTAGTTATATCTCCTAAAGAAACTAAAGTAGCATCATTATTAATAACTATCTTAGCATTTACTAATCCTAAAAATGCTATAAATAAACCTATACCAACACTAACTGCATGTTTAATATTTAAAGGTATACAATTAAGTATTGCTTCTCTTATTTCAAATAATGTAAGTATTATAAAAATAATACCTTCAAGTAATACTGCTGTTAACGCAAACTGCCATGAATATCCCATACCTAAAACTACTGTATATGCAAAAAATGCATTTAGTCCCATACCTGGAGCTAGAGCAAATGGATAATTTGCATATAAAGCCATTATAATAATTCCTATAAATGCAGCTACTGCTGAAGCTGTAAATACTGCACCCTTATCCATCCCAGCGTCACTAAGTATTAATGGATTAACAACTAGGATATATGCCATTGTCATAAAAGTTGTTATACCTGCAACTATCTCTGTTTTTACATTGGTACCGTTTTCCTTAAGTCTAAACTTTCTTTCTAGAAAACCATTATCCGTTCCAATTTCACTACTCATCAAATATCCCCCTTTTAGTATTTAAAGATTTTAAAAATCTTTTGTATGATAAATTCCCCCTTTCAATTTATTTGATTGCCAAATTAAGTCTAAATATTTAATAAATTCTGACTATAAAAGTGATATTTATTTGACAATCTATGTATCTTCAAACCTGTAAGGAGCCTATTTACTCCTTAACAGGTGGAAGAATCTTAAAGTTATTTACATCAATAAGTCCTTTGTCAGTTATTTTCCACTTAGGACTTGTTGATAGTGCTAGGAAAGATAAATGCATAAACGGAGCATGTACTGTTCCATTTAATTTTTCTGTTACTACTCTTTCTAAATCTGATACTTTCTTACTAACCTCAGAACCTGTTATTTCATCAGTTATTAATCCTCCGACAGGGAGTCTCATTTCTTCTATTACTCTACCATTTTCACAAACGGCTAAACCGCCACCCATTTCTATAACTTTATTAACTGCTTCCTTCATATCTCTAAGGTTTGTTCCTACTACCATTATGTTATGGGTATCGTGGGCAACACTTTCAGCAAAGGCTCCTTTCTTTAAACCAAATCCTTTAACAAAAGCCTTTCCTATGCCACCTCCGCGGCCATATCTTTCAACACAAGCTATCTGAAGTACATCATTTTCTACATCTGGTCTAACAATTCCTTGATTTACTTTTAAGTTAAACTCTAAACTTCCAGATAAGTTTTGATCTGGTATTAATTCTATACATCTTACTAAAGCTTCATTTCCTGATGCTTTTATTGAAAGATCATCTTCAGTAATTGGATCTCTTTTAACTGAATTTTTAACTTCCTCTGGGTAAGTATAGCTAGGAAGGTCTATTGTTAAATCTCCCTGGGACGCCACTAGCTTACCTTCTAAAAATACTGCTTCAACATCCATATTTTTAAGGTCATCTATAATAGCTATATCTGCTAATTTACCTGCAGCTAAAACTCCTCTATCATCAAAGCCAAAGTAAGTAGCTGGATTAATCGTTACCATCTGTATAGCCTCAACAGGATCTACACCTTCATTAATAGTTCTTTTTACTATTTCATTCATATGACCTAAGTTTTCTAAATCCTCAGCGACCATATCATCGGTAGCTAAAATACACCTTCTTGAATCTAGGTTTTCTTCAGTTACTGCCTTAATACATTCAGCCATATTTCTTTGGGTTGAGCCTTCTCTCATAAATACATATACACCTTGTCTTAACTTTTCAATACACTCATCTTTACTTGTTGTCTCATGACAAGAACATCTACCACCAGTAGAAACTATATGTGCAGCAAGTTCATTTCCAAATAATTCAGGTGCATTACCATCAACTACCTTTCCTATACTTTTTGCATAGGAAGTTGATGCTACTAAATCTGTTACTACCTCCGGTGTATTTCTATATACATGTTTTGCATTACTAAACCCTTGTAATTCTCCTATACCTATAACATTGTCGTAATTAAGAAGATCTTCCATATCCTTAGAAGTAACATCATATCCTGCTGTTTCTAAACCAGGACAATCTGGAGTTAATGCAGGAACTACTAAGCTTACATGATTAGGGACTATACTTGCTTCATCTGCCATTGCCTTCATACCTACTGGTCCTAAAGCATTACCTATTTCATGCGGGTCTGCAATTAAAGTTGTTGTTCCTGATGGTATACTTAGTCTTGAAAATTCAGTAATTGTTAACATACTGCTTTCAAAGTGCATATGAGAATCCATAAATCCTGGAGATATGTATTTTCCTTGAACATCTACTACTAAAGTGTCATCTCCTATTAAATTTTCAGAATCTCCAACTAAAGCTATATATTTTCCTTTTATTGCTACATCTGCAGTGTATACTTCCCTTGTTAATACATTTATTACATTACCACCATATAATACTACATCAGCATAATCTTTATCTGACATTAAAACATCTATTAACTCTCTATATTCCATTGATTGTTTTATATTTAAAGCATCTGACAATGTTTGACCTCCTTTCTTATGTCTTTCATTATTCTAATAAATCATTATAAACATCAACATTATCAACAATAGCAACTATTGATGCATCAATAGGCGCATCTAATCTATTAGCACCTATTCTAGCTGCTGTTCCCTTTGTATAAACAACAATCTCTCCTATTCCAGCACCAACAGTATCTACAGCTATAATTGTATTTCCTATTGGTTTTTTAAAAGAATCCAGAGGTTGTGTAATCATCAATTTACATCCTGTTAAGTTTTCATCCTTTCTAGTAGCAACAACTGTACCAACTACCTTTCCTATATGCATACTACCTCTCCTTTTACTTTCACTTTTTCACAATTAAAATATTTAACTCTTTAGCTTTATCTCTAGCTAAGGGCGTTATAATTGTTTTTTTAGATATAATTAATTTATCTGATTTGATCTCTTTTATATCACTTTCTGTGATTACTTTTTTATTTACTTTTTTATTTACTTTTTTATCAGTTTTCTTATCATCAATTACTTCTTCATTTTCTTTAACTAAATCAGATTCGTTAAATATATCAAGAACTTCTAATACATAGTTCTTTTTATTAACTTCTTTCACTCCCATGTTTTTAAGCTTTAAAGTATAATCATCTACCATTTGCTTTAATACTGGGTTTACAGGTTCATCGCCTCTATTATTATTAACATTTGACATGTCCATAAGCACTTTTTTTCCTTGCCATAAAAAGCGCCAAAGTAATGTTGGAATAAAATCATCCTGTAACCCTAAAGCTAACTTAAAAGCTGTATTCTGTGTAGTCATAGGAACTATAACACCGTTAACTTTATCAATAATGTCCATATAGGAATATTTATTTTCCTCTGTATATATATTACTAGGTCTTAATCTCTGTTTTATTTTATTTAAGTCTAATATCTTTTCAGCACTTTTTGAAAAGGCAATATCTATATTAAATCCATATCTTTTTAACTTAACAAGTTCTTTTATAGAGTCTTTTAAACCTATATTAGTTCCTGTAAATACTACTAATATTGATTTATCTTTAAATTTATTTTTACTTTCACTAGTATCTTTTTTTAAATCAAATCCATCTAATCTAGAAGAAAGCTGATTTATTATGTCCTGTGAAAAACTATATTTATCCATTTGACCACCTCTTGTAATGGCCTAAGCTACCATAATGGTAGCTTATGGCTTTATTACTCTTTACTTAACATAACTCTTTCAACTTCTGAATGTGGTCTTGGGATTACGTGTACAGAGTGTAATTCTCCTACTGCTCTTGCAGCTTCAGCACCAGCATCTGTTGCGGCTTTAACAGCTCCAACATCTCCTCTAACCATTACAGTTACTAATCCAAAACCTATTTTTTCATAGCCTACAAATTCAACATTTGCAGCCTTAACCATAGCATCTGAGGCTTCAACAGCACCTACTAATCCTTTAGTTTCCACCATACCTAAAGCTTGACTCATTATAATTCCTCCCTTAAATAATTATTTACTACTTTCTTTTGAAGTTGTCTTCTTAGTTGTAGATTTACTTTGAGACTTTTTACTTTGCGTTTTTTTGTTTTGCTTTGTTTTTGTTTCTTTTTCTTTTTTGTTATTCTTTTTGAATTCTTCAATTAAACGGTCAACTTCCTCATGAGGTCTTGGAATAACATGTGAAGATATTACATTTCCTACTTTATTACCAGCTAACTCTCCTGCATCTATAGCAGCCTTAACAGCTGCAACTTCTCCTGCTACTTGTATAGTAACACTTACTGATTTCCCAGCTCCTATTACTTTTTCATATCCTATTAAAGTTACATCGGCAGCTTTGCTTGCAGCATCTAAAGCCGATACAGCAGTCGTTAAACCTACTGCTTCTATTAATCCTAACGCTTTTCCCACAACTACACCTCCTTAGTTATTTGTTAAAGGTGTTTTTCTTTCCTATTGAATTAAGTGACACTTTAGGAATATATCCTTTAGGGTTATTTATTTTAGTTGATTTAACATATTGTTTTTTGTTTTTATTTTTATTTTCTTTTTCTTTTTTATTTCCTGATAAATCATCTAAAGTAACCATTTTTTTATTATCATCTTTTTCTTTCTTTTCTTTTTTAACTTCTTTATTTTTCTTCCCTATAAGCTCATCTAAGCTTATTTTATTTCTTTGTTTATTATTTTTATTTTCAACTTTAGTACCCTTTGTATAAACTTCTTTTAAAAGGTCTTCTTCATGTTTGCTAATATTAGATTTAGAAAGTTTATACTCTTTTTTATTATTAGAACCATTAGTTTTTGGTCCTGTTTTATTTACAATATTATTCATTATGGTTCTTGATAATGGATTAGCCACTATAATCACCTACCATTTAACTAATCTAACATTTTATCTACTTCATCATGTGGTCTTGCAATAACATTAGTTGAAATAATCTCAGCTATTTGTCCTGCTGTATCAGAGCCATTGTCAACAGCTGCTTTTACAGCCGCAACTTCTCCGGTTACAACTACTGATATAACTCCTGAGCCAACATACTCAACATCCACTATATTAACATCAGCTGATTTAACCATGGTGTCTGCCGCTTGAATAGCAGCTACCAAACTTCTTACATCAACCATTCCAATGGCTTGTCTCATATAATCTGACACCACCTTTTACTTTTTTTAGAAATACTTACTTATATCTATATTTTCGTATCCTGGAATCTTAGCCTTATCAAATCTCTCTTTACTTTCTCCTAAAGGTTTAGTAGCATCTATACCTATCTTATCTGATATGCTTTCTAAATTGTGAGAAGGATCTAATCCTGTACCTAGACCTCCTTTAATTGTTACTATATCCTTAGAAGCTTGAACCCTTGTTGCTAGTATTCCTTCTACTTCTCTTCCATTAAAGATATCAACATCTTCATCTACTATTACAACATGCTTTAAATCTTTACTACTACTTAAAGCTCCTATTATTGCGCTTTTTGCATCCCCTTTTGATAATTTATTTATCGATACAATACCATGGAATCTACATCCTCCACCAATTGTTACATTTACATCTTTAACATCGACCATTTTGTTTGTTTCAGTAAATAGTTCAACTTCTCTAATTAGTCCATTAGATAAGTGTTCTTCTCTACATGGAAAAGATACTTGAAATATCGGATCATTTCTATGCATAACTCCACTAACTCTAATTATTGGGTGTTCAGCTACTCCACCATAATATCCCATCAATTCACCAAAGGGACCTTCAATTTCACTTTGATTAGCTGGGATAGTACCTTCTAACACAATTTCTGCATGGGCAGGTACTTCTAAATCAACAGTTTCACATTTAACAAGTTCTAAAGCTTCTCCCCTTAAAGCAGAATCTATTTCATATTTATCTACTCCATAAAGACTACTGCTTACCTGGGATGCTAAAAGAAATGTATAGTCATATCCTAATATAACTGCTACTTCAAGCTCCTTATTTTTCTTTTGAAGCTCTTTAATTTGATTTGTTAATTTTGGTGATGCTATTAATATACTTAGATTGTCTTTCCCATTTACCTGTAGTCTTCTTACAGCAGTATATCTTTTATCAGTTTCTGGATCTCTAATAATAACAATCCCTGCTGTTATAAAGCTTGATGAATCCTTTTCATGGAATGTTGGTATAGGAAACATTTTAGATACATCAATGTTTCTTTTTACTATATTTTCTTTGATAGGTCCATCGTTTAGTAATTTAGTTGGTTTAGGATTTGCTATTGCATCCATGAACTTATAAATTCTTTCTTCGTGACTAGTCTGAAGCATATCATAAAAAATTTCTCTATCTCCAAACATTCCCCCGATAGCTTTAGTATTGTAGCCTTTAACTTTATTAAAAAGGATAGGAGTTTCATTGTTATAATATTTAAGTACTGCGCCCATTTCGTATTTAGGATCTACTTCTACTTTGCATTCTTTTAATTTATTAGTTTCATTAAGTCTTTCTAAGGATGCTCTAAGCATTTGCCTTTCCATCTAAGACCTCCCTTCTTATAAGTTATCTCCCCATCTTTTAGATATGCTATGTTCAATGTTAAATTGATCTAATATTCGACCTACTATTGAACTTACAATATCACTTATGGTTTCAGGGTGATTATAAAACCCAGGTGTTGGAGGCATTATAGTAACACCCATCTTTGAAAGTTTTAGCATATTTTCTAGATGTATACTACTTAAAGGAGTTTCCCTTGGCACAATAACAAGTTTTCTTTTTTCTTTAATGGTTACATCCGCTGCTCTTGAAAGCAAATTATCTGAATACCCCATACTAACTGCAGAAACTGTTTTCATAGAACTTGGAACTATAACCATTCCATCAACCTTAAAAGATCCACTTGAAATATTTGCTGCTAGGTCTTTATTATCATAGTAATATGTAGCTAATTCTTTAAGTTCAGATATATCAATACCACATTCATGTTCAACTACATATTCTCCCATACTAGATACCACTAAGTGGGTTTCTATATCTA
>VEND01000052.1 GCA_009711765.1 Bacillota bacterium
AAGAGCCCTTAGGCTCCTTTAGTAAAATTATATATTTTTATAACTCATTATTTTCAACTCTTTTTATTAGATCTTTGACCTTTGTTTTTATTATATCCCTTGTTTTTCTAAAATCTTCAAGCGGCCCACCCGAAGGGTCATCTAATCCCCAATCTTCCTTATGTGAAGAAGGTACAAATGGACATACAACATTACAGCCCATAGTAATTAAAATATCTACTTCTTCTGGAATATCTGTTAATAATTTTGGGTAATGCTCGCTCATATCAAGTCCTAATTCTTCAATTACTTTAACAGCCTTAGGTTTAACTTCTGGATACTCTTGTGTTCCCGCTGAATATACTTTTAATACATCACTTCCTAAATCTTTAGCTAATGCTTCTGCCATTTGAGAACGACAAGAGTTATGAACACATACAAAAGCTACTTTCTTTTTCATTTATATTCCTCCTTTTATCTAGAGAACCAATGTCTTGTATTATTTGCTATCTTAACTAATGTTAACATAAGGGGTACTTCCACTAAAACTCCTACTACTGTAGCTAAAGTTGCTCCTGATTGTAAACCAAATAAAGATATTGCAACTGCAACTGCTAATTCAAAGAAATTACTAGCTCCTATCATAGAAGCTGGTGCTGCTATATTATGGGGTAATTTCCAAAACCTTGCCCATAGATATGCAATAGCAAATATTAAAAATGTTTGTATTATTAAAGGTATAGCTATAAGTGCAATATGAAGTGGACTATTTAATATTACCTCACCTTGAAATGAAAATATAATTATTAATGTTAATAAAAGTCCTATAATTGTTACGTTATCAAACTTTTTTAAAAATACATTTTCAAAATAATCAATACCTTTACTCTTTATTATATACTTTCTTGATAAATAACCCCCAAGTAGAGGTATTACTACAAATAATATAACTGATATAAATAATGTATCATACGGAACACTCACATTGCTTACTCCTAATAAAAACGCAACTATGGGTGTAAATGCAAATAATAATATCATATCATTAACAGAAACCTGTACTAATGTATATGCAGGATCTCCTTTAGTTAAATGACTCCATACAAATACCATTGCAGTACATGGAGCTGCTCCTAATAAAACTGCACCTGCTAAATATTCATTCGCTAAATTTGGTGAAATAAAATTACTAAATACAATTTTTAAAAAGAAAGCTGAAATTAAATACATAGTAAAGGGCTTTATAAGCCAATTTGTAACACAGGTTACTGTTAAGCCCTTAGGTTTTTTTGTAGCTTCAACTATACTAGAAAAATCTATTTTAAGCATCATAGGATAAATCATTAACCATATAAGTATAGCAACTGGTATACTTACCTTAGCATACTCAAATTTAGATAGTGTTTGTGGTATTACTGGTAGAAATTGCCCTAAGGCTACACCTGCTATAATACATAGAGTTACCCAAACTGTTAAATATCTTCCAAAAAAATCTAGGCCCCCACTATTTTGTTTATTTTTTTTAGTCATTTTTCTCCTCCTCTGTAGTTTATAATTATTTTTATTTGTTTTATAATGAAATATAAATACATTTGCATCTATCTATATGTTAGGTAAATTTTTTTATATTCTGGGTATTAGGAAACATCCTAATACCCTTATATTTAACTATTCTTTAAAATTGTTACTATTTCATCTGTCTTTGCAACTCTACCCTTTAGTACTACTTTTTCATCTACTACTAAAGCAGGTGTTTTCATAACTCCAAAACCCATAATATCTTTAATGTCTTCAACCTTTTCAACTTTAGCATCTAAACCTAATTCTTTAACTGCTTCTTTTGTATTTTTCTCTAACTTTTTACAATTAGAACATCCTGAACCTAATACTTTAATTACCATTTAAAAACCTCCTTTTAATAATTATATTAATAAATGGGCAACAGCATTAAATAAATATCCAACTAATATTATAGCTACACCAGTTATTGCTACAAAGTAAGCTATAAGTTTTGGTTTTATTACCTTTCTTAAAAGAATCATTTCAGGTAATGATAAAGCTGTTGTTGCCATCATAAAAGCCATTGCAGTTCCTATACCTACTCCTTTATTTATTAAAGCTTCAGCTATAGGAATTGTTCCTAATGCATTAGAATATAAAGGTATACCTAAAATAACTGCTACAAACACTGCTAATGGATTATCAGGTCCTGCATATTTAGCAAGTACCGGTGCTGGAGCCCATCCATGAATAACTGCACCTATACCAATACCTATAAGTAAGTATATCCATATTCTCCCCACTATTTCTTTAACATTTTCTAAAGCAAAATTAATTCTTTCTTTTCTATTTAATTTTTCTACTTCTGATTCTCCTACTTGCATTTGATATACATATTCTTCTACTTCATTTTCAAGTTTTAACTTACCTATTATTATACCTCCAACAACACCAACAATAACTCCTGTTATGACATATAAAAATGCTAACTTCCATCCAAAGGATGCTAAAAGTATTGCAAATGCTGCTTCATTAACTATTGGTGAAGTTATAAGAAATGAAAATGTTAATCCTAATGGTACTCCTGCTTCTACAAATCCTATAAATATTGGTACCGAAGAACAAGAACAAAAAGGAGTTACTATTCCCATTAGAGATGCCATTATATTACCCTTTATACCATCAAATTTACTAAGTATTTTTTTAGTTCTCTCTGGCGGAAAATAACTTCTTATATATGATATTAAAAATATCATAATACCTAATAATATTACTATCTTAATTGTGTCATAAATAAAAAAGTGGATACTAGAGCCTAATCTTGTAGTCATAGATATATTAAATACATTTTCAACTAAAAGTTCAACTAATTTATATAACCATTTAAATTGTAATAATCCGTTTATAAAATCCATCTTAATTACCCCCCTAACTTATCGTTTATGTCTAAAATATCCTTTAATACGATATCTTGTACTATATCTAATAGCTTAATTATTCTTTCATCCTTAATACTATAATTAATCCTAGAGCCATCCCTTTCCTTAGTTAATACTGAAGCATCTCTTAATATTCTTAGATGTTGTGATAAATTAGATTGACTAAATTCTAAATCCTTATCTAATTCACATACACAAAGAGTACCTTTTTTTAATTTTTTCACTATTTTTAGCCTAACAGGATGGGATAAAGCTTTTAAAAATTTTACTTCTAAATCTTCAATTTTCATATCCATCACCTTCTTTATATAATCATATTAGAATTTTCTAATATTCTTATTTAGTTATATAATACATTGAATATAATCTATATGTCAAGGTTTTTAATAATTTTTTAACAAAACTTTTTAAAAAAAAGGAGCAGAAAATTTTCTGCTCCTCTTTCATTTATTATTTCTTTTTTAAATCTTTTATATTAAACTTACAACCATTGCATTCACTACATTTTTTTAAAAGTACTTTATTACAGCGAGGACATTTAATTTTAAAATCTTCTATCTTGTATCCACATTGAGGACAACTTTTAACTTTACTACAACTCATATAAACACCCCTTATGATAATAATCTAAATACTATACCTCCTGTTAAAAAGGCTGCTATCCAACTTCCAAACCATATTCCTAAGGATTCTTTTATATTTCTTTCCTTTAATATTATCATCATAGCTGCTATACAAGGTACAAATAAAGTTATTGTTATTAGTGAAACTGTTGTTTGAATCGGAGTCATCGTTAATGAATTTAATCCTGCTGCTCCAAAGTCTCTACGTACAATTCCCATTATAAAGGCAGTTGATGCTTCTTTAGGAAGTCCTAGCCAATTAACAGTAATAGGTGCTACTAAATTTTGAATATAATTTAAAAATCCTACCTCTTTCATAACAGTAATTACTATAGCTCCTATTAAAAATATTGGTCCTGCTTCTTTTACAAAGGATTTTGATTTTATATAAGTTTTCATTAATATATTTTTAATTTTAGGTAGTCTTAAAGGAGGTAAATCAATTAATAAATCCGATGACTCTCCTGGCAATACCTTGTTTAAAAAAGTTCCTGCTAAAACATAAACTATAAAAAGTGTAGCTAAATATATAATAAAATATTTTGCTCCTAAAGGTGCAATTAAACCTGCTATAACCCCTATCTGTGCTGAACATGGTATTGCTAGACCTAAAAGAAAAATTGCAATTATTTTTTCCCTTTTAGAACCAAGTAACCTTGTTGTAATAGTAGCCATTGTAACGCAACCAAATCCTAAAAGCATTGGTATAATCGCTCTTCCATTTAAACCTATTTTATTAAGTAATCTATCTACTAAAGTTGCTATTCTTGGTAAGTATCCTGAATCTTCTAAAACAGATAAACATAAATAAAATCCAACAACTAAAGGTAGTAATAATCCAAAAGTATAAGTTATTGTCATAGTTAATATTCCAAACTCACCAACTAAAAGTTTTCCAAATAAAGATGTAATATCTAAATAATTTCCTACAAATCCTTTAATAAATGGTTCATACATCTCAGCAAAAAAAGTCTCTTCTGTTAATCCTACCACAGTTTGGGCTACAAAAACCCCTATAAACTTATAAATAATATATAAAAATCCTAATAGTAATGGTATTCCAGTTATAGGTTTAATCATTAATCTGCTAAGTTTACTTTTAAATTTAGATTCACTTTCTTTAATATTTATAACATTTTTTATGATTTTATCAATTCTAACTCTTCTTTGTTTATAGATTTCTTCTCTATAATTTAAAGGTTTTATATCATGTTTTTTTGATATATTTTCATCACCTTCAAGTATTAATAAAGAATCTCTTTCATTATTAGTTTTATCTTTAATTTCTTTTAACTTATCATTTAATTTAAGACTTTTATTACCCTTTTTAGCTTCATATATCTTTTCTTTTACATTCTTTAAACCCTTTTGTTTTGTTGCTACAGTTGGTATAATTTCTACACCTAATTCTTTACTTAATTTATCAACATCAATATTAAGTCCTCTTTCTCTAGATTCATCCATCATATTCAGAGCCACTATAACAGGGATCCCCATATCAATTATTTGCTGAGTTAAAAATAAATCCCTTTCAAGATGGGTACTATCAACTATATTTATTACTATATCAGCCTGGGCTATGGTATCCCTTGCTACTATCTCTTCATCATTAAAAGAAGATACACCATAAACTCCTGGAGTGTCTATAATAACATCTTTATTAAATTTACCATGACTTATATCAAGGGTTGTTCCTGGAAAATTAGATACATCAACATAAATCCCTGTTAAGTAATTAAAAAATATAGATTTACCTACATTAGGATTTCCTGCTAATACTATTTTCTTTGCCCCTTTAGGTATATCTATTTGATGACTTATATCACAACAATTCACATTTATACCTCCTTATTCATCTTTATTATAATTTTTTTTGCTAAGTTTCTACCTATAGCTATTTCTTGTAAACTTCTTTTAACTATTACAGGTCCCTTGGGTATTTTTTCTAAACAATAAATATTTGCCCCTTCAGATATTCCTAATCTATAAGCTTGTGCACTTATATCTTTATTTTCTATAGATAAAATAGTAAATTTATCCCCTATTTTTACATCAGCTAATGTCATAAAAACCCTCCTAATTTAATTTTGATAATCATTCTCAATAGAAGTTAAAAAAATATGTTGTTTGATAACGATTATCATTCTCGTATTTATAATATAATTTTTTTTTTATTTTGTCAACTATAAATCTAAAAAAAGATGTACTAAGACTTCTTAATTTTTTAAGAAGTCTTTAGTAACATCTTCATTTCTTTAACATCTATTCCCTTATTTTTTAAATTGTTTATACAGTCATCTAAATATTTATTATTATGTTCATTATATATCTTAATATTTGAATATTTTGCAAGATTAAATTTATTATTAATACCTTTATCTGTATCATTAATATCACAATAACCTAATTTTTTTCCTCTATAACTATTATCTTTCCATATTTTATTTGGATTATATCCCCTGTTTTCCATTTCATCTATAATAAGTTTGTGATAAGCTACTAAACTACCATAACTATATTTAAAAACATAATTTACAGTCTCATGTTTTTTTCCCCAACCTTTACCTCTTAAAGCACAGCACTCTCTGTGCTGACCTAAAAGTTGCTGTCTTGGTAATAATTTTATTAAATCTTGATGCCAAAGTCTCATCTTTTCACCCCTTTATAGCTTGTCTTATTAGGTTATATATCTATTATACAATAAATTACTTACTATCCTCTTTGAAAAGTTTTAAATATTCTCCATATCCTTCCTTTTCTAAATCCTTAACAGGTATAAATTTTAAAGAAGCGCTGTTAATACAATATCTAAGGCCTCCTTTATTTTTAGGCCCATCATTAAATACATGACCTAAATGTGAATCTCCCTTTTTACTTCTTACTTCAGTTCTTAGCATATTATGACTTAAATCCTTTTTCTCCTTTAGAGTATCCTCACTTATAGGCTTTGTAAAACTTGGCCATCCACATCCAGAATCGTATTTATCCTTTGATGTAAAAAGTGCTTCTCCTGTTACTATATCCACATATAATCCTTCTTTAAAATTATCATAATATTCATTTGAAAATGGTTTTTCGGTTCCATTTTCTTGAGTGACTTTATATTGAATATCTGTTAATTTTTCTTTTAATTCTTTATCACTCATCTTTTTACCCATATTATCACCTCAAAGATATCTTTATATATAATATACCTAAATAACTTAATCTAATTCATAAAATCTATTATATATAATAAATTTCAAAAAAATAAAACTAAGAATAAACTTAGTTTTAAGTATCTAAAGAATTAAATATTTTTTCTATATATTTTAAATCTATTTCATCATCATATATTTTATATGTTTTATATTTTTTTCTAGGACTATATTTAGTTACTTTCTTTTCTTCATCCCTGGAAATTTTTATCAACGAAAAATATATCTCTATAAAATTACTCTCAGAATTATCTAAATATATCCACAAATCTTCATATGTATTATCATTATGAAAACGTATAGTATATTTAGTATCATAAACAGGTAAATGTCTCTCATAATATTTAATAACTTTAAATCCATTAAAATAATTTAAAAGTTTCTTAACTTCATTAACATTATCAACTCTTATTGTATCATCTGACCCCTTTCTAATAAGCATCCCATTAAAACTTTTTTCTTTAAACTTTGATAAAATTGCCTCTTCGAAAGACTTTGTTAAACTCAGTTTTTCTTTTGCTTTAAATATGAACTTATCACAAGAATATAATCTTAGAAAACAAAAAAGTATTAAAATAGTAAATAAAATTTTTCTTTTTTTCATAAAACTCTCCTAAAAACAAATTAGTTATAATCTAAAGATTTAAAGATTTCTTCAATATATACTAAATCTATTTTTTTATCATATATTTTATATTTCTTTGATATATTACCATCTGATGCATATGTAATAACATTTTTTTCTTTATCCCTTCTACTTTTAATAAATTCAGATCGTACTCTTATTAGTTTATTATCTTTGTCTATATCAACATATAGTTTTTCTTTTGTATTTTCATTATAAAACTCTATAAAATAACTTACATTATCGTATGGTAAACTCTTAAGTTTATTATTAATAAGTTCAAAATCCTTTAAATATTTTAAAAGAGTATTAGCTTTATTAATATTACCAACCCTTATTAGACCACTTGATCCTTTTTTAATGTAAACCTTATCGAATTCCTTTTCTTTAAACTTTGATATAACCTCTCCATCTAATGACTTTGTTATACCAAGTGATTCTTTTATATTAAATATTCCTCCGACAATACTTTCATAAATAACACCTTCACTTAATAAGAAAAAAAATACTGCTATTAAAATAGCTAATAAAAAATTCTTCCCTTTTTTCATTAAAATCTCCTTTAAAATAAAAAATGATTAACAAGCTAATCTAATGGATTAAAACTTATTATATACTCTACTTTTTCATTGTTTATAGTCTGATATTTCATTGATTTCATAGCTTCTTTTTTAGTTCTTCCCTTTTTATTTTCCATATTATCATAGAAAAAGTCTGTAAATTTATCTATATTAATTACTTTCCATTTACCATTAATCTTTTCTAAAGTATATATTTTATTAGTAATACCTATAGAATTATCATCTGTTTCATATTTTTTTATTACCTTTGTAAATACATACTTCCACTCATTATAACCTGCATCATATGTATTTGAAATCTTTATTTCTACATCCTTTGTAAAGGGATTAATTTTATCTTTAAAAATTTTTATAACATCTTCTCTATATGTATTTAATTCATCTTTAGTTGTAAATTCCAAATCTATAGCTGAATAATCTTTACCTCCTATGTTAAAAATTATTTCTCCTCTTTTATGTGAGTAGTCCTTTAAAATCCCTTTTGTATTTTCTTTATATGTATCATAGTTTATTAAAATATTACTTAATAACAAATCATTAGTTTCTAATACTTTTATGTTTTCAACTAACTTTTCATTTAAATCATTACTACACCCTATAAGTAAAACTATACTCAAAAAAATAAATATTTTTTTCAATTATCTTCCCCCTAATTTTTTATTTCATGTCTTCTATTAATTTTATATTGCTCAAAACCTTTCTTCTTATATTTAAAGGCATTAACAGGACACATATGTAAACATCTCATACATGATTGACATTTATCTTTAAATAAAAATTTATTATTCTCTTTATATATATTATTAGTTGGACATTCGTTAATACATTTATTACAGTTTATACACTTATCTAATTTAACTGTAAGTTTTTTTCTTGCCCAAGTTTTAAAGGATTTATTTACTAATATATATATTAAATACATTGATTTCTTTCTTAATGTACTTATCTTTTTTCTCTCTTTTTTACCGTTTATAAATTTTTTCGTAATATACTCTGCTTCTTTTATCGCATTTTCTTTAGCATTTTTAATATCCTCATTAGTAGGTTTCTTAAATGCAACTACATAATAGTTATTAGGCATTTTAATAGGATGTTCTAATACAATATTAAAACCTTTCTTCTCAAGTATGTCTGAAAAACTACCTATTCCTGTTGGAGCATATCCCCCTGCTTGAGTACTTATAATAATAGCTTTTTTACCTTTTACAAAGGGGACTTTCTCTTTAATAAAATTTGTTAATATTTCAGGGAAAAATTCAGCATAAATAGGTCCTAAAAAAACATAAAAATTATACTTATCCTCTACTGTTTTTATATTTTCTACTGAAAATAAATCTAGGGTAATTTCCCTTTTTTTAAAACTTTCTTTTAAAAGTTTTGATACATATAAAGTATTACCCGTACCTGAGAAATAAAAAGCAACTCCCTTCATGATATCCCCCTTTTAAAATGAATTATATTTCATTTATATATATTTTATTTTTATTTTCACTATATAAAATAATTCTTTTTATTTTTCTTAAATTTTCATTTTTATATGTAATTATTACAGATTCTTTATTAGAAATTGTCACATCTATCTTATATGGTTTTTCCTTAATTTTTTCTTTAAATTCTATGGATATATCTTTAGATTTATTTATTAAATTTTCATCTAATATAAATAAACCTACGTGATTTTTATTATTTCTTCCCTTTAATTGTAAATGTAATATCCTTTTATTAAAGTCATTAATATTTAAACTATTATCTGAAATATTAACTTCATTAGATTTGTCTATATAAACTTCCATAATTCCGTATTTATTATCTTTTTTATAAGTAAATACATAAGTATTTTCCATAGATAATATACTTAATGTTTCTAAATTTCTTTTTTCAGCAAACTTATTTATATCTATACTTTCTAATTTATTATCTTTTTTGTTATTTTCACATCCAGTTATATTAAAACTTAATATAATAATAAATAATAAAAATATTTTTTTCATATAATCATTCCTTTTAAATTTATTACATTCCTATTATAACCCATTTAGTAATATTTTTACAATGGTATCCTTTGAAAAAGACTCCTATCTTTAGGAGTCTTTAATCAGTATATCATTTTTAAACCAGTATCTATTAACTCTTTAGTAGTCTCCTTAGAAGGATCATTAAAAATTTCAAAGGAATTATTATTTTCTACAATTTCTCCATTTTTCATAACATATACCCTATCTGATATTTTTCTTGCCACACTTAAATCATGGGTAATATATAACATAGAAAAACCATTTTTATTCTGTAAACCCTTAAGGAGTCTTAATAAATTTGCCTTTGTAGAAGGATCTAACATAGAACATATCTCATCTGCTATTAATATCTTTGGTTTCATTACTAAACTTCTAGCCAGTGATATTCGCTGTCTTTGACCTCCACTTAGTTCTCTTAATCTTTTATTTAAAAAAACTTCATCTTTTGATAATTCTACATCTTGTAATACATTTTTTATTACTTTCTTTCTATAATCCTTAGTATATATATTTAATATATCTAAAGGCTCTTTTATAACATCTTCTATTGTAAAGTCTTCATTCATAGATGAGAAGGGATCTTGTAAAACTATCTGAATCCCATTTAATTTTCTAATTGCATTAAAGTTTTTAATCCTTTCTTCCATAAATAAAACTTCACCACTATCTTTATTTAAAAAACCTGAAAGTATCTTTCCTAAAGTACTTTTACCTGAACCTGATTTTCCTATCAAAGAAACTACTTCTCCTGATTTTACTTTTATATTACAATTACTATTTGCATATAAATTATTTTTATTAATTTTATATGTTTTAGTTATATCTTTTCCTTTTAATAAAGTTACAATGCCACCTCTATTACAAGCAACCCTTCTTTCAAGGGATATATCTTTAAGTTTTGGTACTTTTTTTAAACATATGTCTAATGATTGATTACACCTAGAATAAAAAGGACACCCTTCATCATAATCTGAATCTATTTCTTTTTTTATCCCCCAAAGGTCCTTATATGGGTTTATTATAGGTGATGAATTAATAAGTCCCCTTGTATATGTATGTTTAGGTTCTTTTATTATTTCTTTAGTTATACCTTCTTCTAAAACATATCCTGAATACAAAACAATCATATTAAAGGTAAGTGTTTTTATTAAGTTTATATCATGGGATATAACAATTAATGATAGGTTATTTTTTTCTTTTAATTCTTTTAATAGACTTATAATTTCTTTTTTTGAACTTGCATCTAATGATGATGTAGGTTCATCTACTATTAAAATTTCAGGTTCACAGGCAAGTGCCATTGCAATTAAAACCTTTTGTCTCATACCTCCTGATAATTCGTGGGGATATCTTTCTAACCAAATTTTATCCATTCCGACCATTTCTAATAAACTTACTACTTTTTTATTTAACTTTTCTTTATCTAATTTATTTTTTTCATATATAGCTTCAATAATTTGTTCTTTTATTTTTAAAACAGGATTAAGTACCTCTAAGCGATTTTGAAAGACCATAGAAACTTTATTCCATCTGTATTTATTCATTTCCTTTTCTTCTACTTTATTTAAATCTACCCCATCATACATTATTTCTCCTCTAACTAAAGTATCATCACTTAAAAGACCTAATATTGCATTAGCAATAGATGTCTTACCACTACCAGATTCTCCAATTATTCCTAGGGTTTCTCCTTTCTTTACGTTAAAAGAAATTCCCTTTATAGCTTCTATTTTTTCTTTATAAGTTACTTTAAGATTTTTAACTTTTAATAAATCTTCCATAATCATCCCTCTTTAAACTTTTATTTTATATATACTTTCAAACTCCCTTACTATAAGGGATATAGAAACAACTACTAAAATTATCGAAACTAAAGGTGATACTAACCACCACTTCCAATAAGGAGTAAAATATATACCCTCAAAATTTAGTGCATAATTAAGTATTAATCCCCAACTTTTACTAGTTGGATCTCCTAATCCTAGAAAAGATAAGGACGCTTCAAAAATAATTGCTCTATTTATAAGTTTTATAAAACTTATCATAATTATTGGAAATATCTTAGGTAAGAAATGTTTAAATGTTATATATAAAAATCCACCCCCATAGGCTTTTGCCATTTTAATATATTTATCCTCTTTAATAGAAAGTACTTTTGATCTTATAATTCTTGCTGTCTTTGTCCAAGTAAAAATACTTAATACAAAAATAATATTTTTCATACTAGGTCCAAAGAAAGCTCCTAATACAATCATTGTTGGTAATTCTGGAAGTATTAAAAATATATCTGCTAATCTCATAAAAATTTTATCAATATATCCTTCAAAATATCCTGATATTATTCCAATAAGACTACCACCTATTCCTGCTATAATAGCAGTTAATAAGCCAACAAACAAACTTATCCTTCCTCCATAAATAAGTTGTGAAAATAAATCAATACCTAAATCATCTGTACCTAATATATGAGCTTTTGAAGGTGATTCAAGGGCTTTTCCTGTTGGTTTATTATAATTAAAAATTTCTAAGTTAGGTAAAAAAGTTACCATAAATACTAGTAATATTAAAAATAATACAGATAATTTAGCTGATAGTGAAAATCTTTTTAAAGTATTAAATATATTCATAATGTTATAACCTCGGATCTAATTTTTTATATACTAAATCTGATAATAAATTCATAGAAAAAACCAATAGTGCTATAAATAGAAATATTCCCTGTATCAATGGATAGTCCCTTACATAAACAGCTTCCCTTATTAAAGTTCCTAAGCCTGGGTATTTAAACACATTTTCTACTAATACAGCTCCTCCTATAAGAGTTCCAAAATTAAGAAATATTCTAGTAACTATAGGTAATATTGCATTTTTTAATGTGTGCTTAAATATAATAACTCTTTTTTTCAAAGCTTTAGCCTTAGCAGTAACTATATAATCTTTAGTTAATACAGAAAGCATACTATTTCTTGAAAGAAGATAAAAACTTCCCATATTTACAATACTAAGGGTTAGTGCTGGAAGAAAACCATGATATATTAAATCAATAAATTTATCAAACCAGGAATTAAACTCACTAAAAGCTGTTATTCCTCCTGCTAAAGGAAAAAATTTTAAATACGCAGAAAAATAAAATAAAAATATAAGCCCAATTAAAAAAGATGGAATCTGTGAAAAAGTAATAAAAAAAGTATATAAAGTTTTATCTAATAAACTATTCTTATAATAGGCTGATAAAGCTCCAAAAATTGTTCCTAAACTTGAACTTATAATAGTAGCCACTATCACTAAAGTTATAGTCCATTTAATTCTTTTTATAATTATATCTAAAACATTTTCATTATAATAAATACTATATCCTAAATACCCTTTAAAAAGTTTTTTAATATAATTAAAAAATTGTTTATAAAGAGGTTTATCTAGACCGTAATATGCTTTATATTTATCCATTTCTTCCTCTGAGTATGTAAATGAAACCCCTGAACTATCGTCAGATATCATAGTAAAAGGGTCCCCAGGCATAAGCCTGGGTATAAAAAAGTTTAATGTTATTACAAATATAAGAGGAATTATATATTCAATAATTTTTCTATTAACCCTTTTCATATATTACTCTCTTTCTAAGTAAGATAACTTACAATGTTCAGGATAATGATGATCATATGTATACATCCAACCATCATATTTTGAAGGTCTAAATACCAAGTGACCAATTTTATTATATAGTGGAATTTGTGGAACTTCTAAAGATATTAACCTTTGTAGTTTGAAAATAATTTCCTTTCTTTTCTCCCTATCAAATTCCTTCATTTGTTTAATTGAAAGCTCATTTATTTTTTCATTATAAAAACCTGGTAATGTTCCAGAAGCTGGACTATTACTTTCTAAAGTCTTTGATGAATAGTATATTTCTCTTAACATATCAGCATCATTTCCCCATCCACCATGACCTATAATAGCAAGTTCATAGTTATTATTTTTAACCATTCCATCCCTTGTTTTCTTATCTACACTTTTAATCTTTAAATTTATTCCTATCCTTTTAAGACTTATTTTCATAAGCTCTGCTATTTTTACCTCATCTTTAGAATTTCCAACTAAAATTTCAAATTCATACTTTTTACCATCTAATAATTCTTTAGCTTTATCTAAATTTAAACTATATTTCTTAACATCATCGTTATACCAAATATGGTCCTTTGGTAAGTATCCCATACTTCCTATAACTCCTGAAGCTCTTGCTATCTTTTCTATAAGTTCTTTTCTATCAATCCCATATGCAAAGCTTAATCTAACATTTTTATTCTTTAATATTGGTCTTTTTTTCATATTAAATATTAACCTATATCCCCAGAAAGGTTTATTATCATAAATTTTATACTCATCCTTTCCCTTATATCTATCAAGTATATCAGGAGGTGCCATTAAGGTATCTACTTCTTTATTTTCAAAGGCTAAAACTTTATCACTTACAGGCACAAACTTAATAACATCTACTTTATGTTTAAATCCCCAATAATCATTAAATGCTTCAAACTTATATGTTCCCTGTTCTTTACTATAACCGGTAAGTTTATATGGCCCACATCCTATCACTGATTTTTTAGAATTAAACTTTTTAGGATCCTCAACATTTTCCCATATATGCTTAGGTAGAATCTTCATTGTTCCAAGTCTTTCTAAATAGGTAGCATTTTTTTCATTAACTATAACTTTAATAGTATTTTCATCTAAAATCTTAGTTTCTTTTATAATATATGTACCATTAACTATAAGTTCATTCCATACAGGAGGGTGTTTTTTATAATAGTCAAATGTAAATTTAACATCCTCTGCAGTAAATTTTTTACCATCGTGCCATTTAACATTTTCATTTAATTTAAAATTATATTCTTTCCCATCATCACTTATCTTCCAATCCTTAGAAAGCCAGGATATTAATCCATCTTCATCCTTTTCTAAAAGACTATCAAATATTAGAGCCATTTTAAATGCTCCTGGTCCTCTGGTATAGTGAAGATAAGGACTTGGATACCCCCAATCTCCTCCTGGAAGTCTTAAAGTCACTTTATCATTATTATTTTCATTTGCCTTCATTTCTTTATTTGAACATCCTGTAAGGGCTATAATTAATACTAAAAAACAAATTAAAATAAATTTTAAATTTTTCATTGTTTACCTCCTTTATACATTCCAATATAGCCAAGCAATTTTTGCATTTATTTTTTCTTTTACAAAGCCATTATTAGATTTACTCTTTAAAAAGTTTGCTATATTTTCTTTCTCAAAATCCTTTAATTTTCTTTTCATCTCTATTCTTGATATGTAAAGTTCTATAATATAATCTATGGACCAATTATGCTCCCAATTTTTATTTATATATTTTATCTCTGGGAAGTATCCCATCTGCCATAGGATATTAAAACTATAATATATCTTATCTTTTCTTGATTTTTTATCTTCATTAACCATTTTTCTTACACTATCCCATAATAAATCCTTTCTTTCTACAAATCCACTTAAAAAACAACTACCTTTACTTGCATTTATCATTTTATTAAGTGTTTTAAAACTATTAATTCCAGGACACATAGATGCAAATACTAAGTCAAATTCATTAACCCAATCTAATTTATCTAAATTAACATCTTCCCAAAATACTTTTTTAAACTCAATTTCTTTAGAATTTTTCAAAGCATTTTCCTTTGCTTTAGAAATCATTTTATTTGAAATATCTATCCCTATAACTTTTCTACATTTTTCTTTAAATTTCAAAGAATATTTTCCAGGACCGCATCCAATGTCTAAAATTTTACTTTCCTTATCTATATATCCTTTTTGAAATAAAAACTTAACAGGATCTAACCTTTCTTCTCTTTTAATCCTTTCATTAAATTCATCTGCTCTTTCATCCCAAAATCTTTCTTTTTGAACTTTTCTTTTTATATCTTCATTCCATTTTTCTTTATAATATTTAATATCCATAATAAATAACCTCCAAAAAAAAGACCATGAAAGCTAATATAACCTTCATGGTCTAATTCTTATTAAAGTTTTCTTGTATAATCCTCAAAACAATCAAGACATACCTTTTTTCCATCCATTAATCTTATCTTATGTTCAGGAGCTCCCTCATTACATACTTCACATTTTATAGTATTAAATATCCTTGCCTTTTCAGGTAATTTAAATTTTGGCTTTTTAAATTCAAATATATCCTCTATATTAGAATTTAGAATCAATTCCTGTCTCTTTTCTCTATCCATCTCTTTTTCAAAGGGTTTTAAAACTATTCTTATACTTTCATTTGTACTTCTATTAAAAAAACTAAAAGCATGTTTTCCTGTATCTTTATATAATAAGTTTCCCTTACCAAAAGTACAACTTAATATATATTGTATTGCATCCACTCCACATGCATCATTTTCAGTTACACAAACTATTTCCTCATCTTCTGAAAAGTTAATACCTAATTTTTTTATTGCAGCTTCTGCTGCTTTAAAACCTATAGCCAATCCAGGGCATTCATGTCCATGGAAGTTAACTGCTTCATCCCAAAGTAATTTATCCATTTTATCAACTCCTTTAAGTATTAAAAAAAGCCATAATAAGCTACTTTCAAGTAGCCTTCATGGCTTTGTTAATCTTCTTGATTAATTTTTTTGATATTTTTTTAACGACAATTTTATTATAAACTATTTGATATACTTTGTCAATCAATGAAAATTCAGTAAAATTATATTTAACCTCAACTACTAACTTACCCATTATATGTCTAAATTTATCATTAACTTTTACTTTAGCTAATCTTTTTAGTTAATCTTTTCATATTTATATCTTCTTATCATTTTCATCCTTATATAAACTTTCTATCTTTATTTTATAAATCCTTTAACGAATACAGTTTGTTTTTATCGAAATATCTTTTAATTTTTATTTTTTTCTCCAAAATAAAAGGAAAAATCACATATTTAAAGAATATAATTATAGAAAATTTATTTTAAAATAGTGATAAAAAATGAAAGGAGTAAATTATGATAAAATTATTTTTAACCCGACATGGACAAACACAATGGAATGAAGAAGGAAGACTTCAAGGTAGTAAAGACTCTAATCTTACATCTTTAGGGATAAAACAGGCTGAACTATTAAAAGAAAGATTAGCTGATGAAAGAATAGATATTATTTATTCAAGTCCACTAATAAGAGCATATAAAACAGCTGAGGTTATATCTAGTAATAGAGATTTAGATATAATAACAGATAAAAATTTTAAAGAAATAAATTTCGGCGATTGGGAAGGATTAAAGCATGATGAAATAACTTCACCTCAATATGAAATATTTTGGAATAAACCCCATCTATATAAACCTAGTACAGGTGAGAGCTTTAAAGATTTTAAAAAAAGAATATTAAGTAGTTTAAATAATATAATTAAAAATCATGATAATAAAAATGTTTTAATAGTAGCCCATGCTGTAGTTGTAAAACAAATTTTAAATTACTTTGAAAATAGACCTTTAGAAAAATTTTGGGATCCTCCTTTTATGCATTCTACTAATTTAAGTTTAATTGAAATAGAAGATGAAAATGTAGCTGAAATTAAATTATATGCAGATACTTCACACCTTGAAACTCTTAAAGCAGCCAATAGTTAATAAAAACCTTCCCGTAATTATTATTAACGGGAAGGTTTTTATCTTTATGCAAACATTAATAAACTTAAAGCCATAACTGCCATTCCTGATATAAGACCATATATAGCAATATGGTGTTCTCCATACTCATGGGCCGTTGGTAGAAGTTCATCAAGGGATATAAAAACCATAATTCCTGCCACTGAAGCGAATATAACTCCAAATACTGCATCACTAAATATACTTCTAAGTAATAAAAATCCTATAAGTGCACCTACTGGTTCTGCAAGACCTGATAAAAATGAATAATAAAAGGCTTTCTTTTTATCCCCTGTTGCATGATAAATTGGAACTGAAACTGAGATTCCCTCTGGGATATTATGTATCGCTATTGCAACTGTAATAGGTATAGCTATACTTGGGTCTTTTAGAGCTGATGTAAAAGTTGCAAGACCTTCAGGAAAGTTATGTATTGCAATTGCTAAAGCAGAAAATATACCCATTCTATATAATTTTCCTTTTTCTTTTTCATTTTCATCTTTCTCCTCTGAATAGTGCTTTTCTATATGTTTAATTTTTCCTACTTCATGGGGATTTTCAAAATCAGGAACTAATTTATCTATTAAAGCTATGAAAAAAATCCCTCCAAAAAAAGCAATGGTCGTTATCCAGTACCCTTTAGTTAATCCAAATTCCGATATTAGTGCTTCTTTAGCCTTTATAAAAATCTCTACAAAGGAAACATATATCATAACCCCTGCAGAAAAACCAAGGGATACAGATAAAAACTTTTTATTAGTTTTTCTAGTTAGAAATGCTAATGCACTTCCTATGCCTGTTGAAAGACCTGCAAAAAGTGTTAATCCAAAAGCAATTAATACATTACTAATATCCATTTCTTTACCCCCTTTCTTACTAGTTAATTATACCCAAATAAAATTAGTATAATTAAAAAATAACCACAAAACTAAAGATTCTAATAATAATGATTTGAATCCTTAGTGTCTATTCTTATTTAATACATATATTCCCGCCAAAGCTGAACCTAGAAAATTAAAAATCAAATCAAGGTTTGTATCATATAAACTTTTTTGATTTGTACTTTTATAAAAAATATCTAAAATAAATTCAATTATTTCAAAAATAACACCAAAGGTTACTCCCAAATTAAATATTGTTATAAAAATAAATGTTTTTAAGTTATTATTTACTTTTACACTATTATTTAATATATTATAAAAAAATAACGCAAAAGAAAAAGCACCAAATACATGCAATAGATTATCAAACCAATATGTAGTTAAATAAAAATTAAAGTATTGTCCTATTAATGTATGAATTATTATTGTTAATAAAACTAGTATTTTAATATAATTTTTAACTTTTATATTTCTTTTATTTCCAAAGTATATAAATAATATATATCCAATATATGATGCTAATAAATTATAAATAAATCTCTCTTGCCTTTTTATAATAAACCCTATTAATAATAATAACATTATTAATGAAAATGAACTGAAAATAATTTTATTAATCTCTTTACTCTTCATAAGACACCTTTAAAAGTTAGTCATAATTTTATTATTATCTAATTTTTTTAACCTATTCTAACTAAGGATAATTATTTAAAACTAACAAATAATAATTACTAAATATCTAAGGAGGCTTCTTATGAGTAAAGATTTTATTAACTTTAATTCTCTTTCTAATTCCTATTGGATTTCATCTACAGATGAAACTAATTTTTCTAAATTAAATAAAGATATAAATGTAGATGTGGCTATTGTTGGTGGTGGTATGGTTGGGATATTATCTGCATATATTTTGAAAAATGAAGGTTTAAAAGTAGCAATTATTGAATCTGATAAAATACTTAAAGCTACCACAGCCCATACAACAGCAAAAGTGACATCTCAACATAGTTTAATCTATGATAAATTAATAAAAAGAGGAAAGAAACAGGCATTACAATATGCAAATGCTAATGAAACTGCTATACATATTATAAAAGATATAATAGATAAAGAACAAATTGACTGTGACTTTTCTTATCGTCCATCCTTTATATACACAAAACAAGATAAAAACATAGAAAAAATAAAAAGAGAAGTAAAAGCAGCTAAAGACTTAGGTATTAAAGCTTCCTTTGTTAAAGATATACCATTACCCATAAAAATTAAAGGAGCTTTAAAGTTTGAAAACCAAGCTCAGTTTCATCCTTTGAAATTTCTTTTACCCCTTTCTTATAAGATTAATAAGGATGGTAGCTTTATATTTGAAAAAACAAAGGCTATAGATATAAATAAAGAAAAAAATCAAGTTATTACAGATAAAGGGATAATAAAAGCTAAAAACATAATAATAGCTTCCCATTTTCCTTTTTACGATAAAAGAGGTTTATATTTTTCTAGATTATATACAGAAAGAAGCTATGTATTAGCTATAAAAGCTAAGGAAAAGTTCCCTTCTGCTATGTTTATAAATGCAGAATCCCCTGCAAGGTCACTTAGATCTCAAACAATTGGTAATGAAGAGTTAATATTAGTTATTGGTGATAATCATAAAACAGGTCAAGGTAAAAATACAAAAATGCATTATAATAACTTACTTAAATTTTCAAAGAAAATTTTTACTGTTAAAGATATACCCTATAGATGGTCAACTCAGGATTGTATGCCTCTAGATGATGTTCCCTATATTGGTAATTTAACATCTAATACTCCTAATATTTACGTTGCTACAGGTTTTAAAAAATGGGGAATGACAACTAGTATGGTTTCAGCTTTAATATTTAAAGAGCTAATCTTAAATGGAAAAAGTAAATGGAAAGAAGTTTATAATCCATCACGATTCACACCATTAGCCTCCTTTAAAAACTTTTTTAAAGAAAATTTAAATGTAGCTGAAAAGTTTTTACTAGGAAAAATATTACCTGAAACTGATAAATTAAATTTAGATTTAGGAGAGGGAAAAGTAATAGAAAGAAATGGTGAAAAATTAGGGGTATATAAAGACGATGATAATAAGCTTTATATTGTCGATACTACCTGTACCCATTTAGGATGTGAACTTAGTTGGAATCAAGCAGAGAAATCCTGGGATTGTCCTTGTCATGGTTCTAGATTTAAATATGATGGTGAAGTTATAGAAGGTCCTGCTAAAAAACAATTAAATATTAAAATCATTGAAAATCATAATATGATTTAAAATAATTAAAAACCAAAGGAAGTTTAATTACTTCCCTTGGTTTTATTATGTTTTTTATTTATTAACCAATTTCATTAATTTTTTAGAATTACTATTATGACTTATAACAACTAATATATCTCCTTTACTAACCACATAATCAGCCCTAGGTGATATGTTTATATCATCTCCTTGTTTCACTGCGATTACATTTATTTCATACTTTCTTCTTAGATTTAACTCTATTAAACTCTTTCCAAACCATTGTTTAAGTGGTGAAATTTCAACTATACTATAATCAGAAGATAAGTTAATATGATCTACTATATTAGGAGATATAATATTACGTGCTACCTTAGCTCCCATGTCCTTTTCAGGAAATACTACCCTATCTACACCTATTTTATATAAAACTTTAGCATGTAATTCATTTTGTGCTTTAGCTATAATATATTCTGCTCCTAACTCTCTTAAAAGTATTGAAGTTAATATAGATGATTGTATATTTAGAGCCATAGTAACAACTATAATATCAAAATTACTAACACCTAATGATCTAATTATCTTTTCATCCTTTGCATCCCCCTCTATTACATGGGTTACATGTTGTGAAATATTTTTTATCTTTTCACTATCTTTATCTATTACCATTACATCATGTCCTAATTCATAAAGGGTTTTTGCTATACTTGAACCAAATCTCCCACATCCTAGTACTAAAAATTGTTTCATTTTACAATCCTCCTTATCCAACAATTACTTTTTCTTCAGGATATCTCATCATTGCTTTATTTTGTCCTCTTTGGGCTAGAGCTAGTATAAGAGTTAGTGGACCTACTCTACCACTTAACATAGTTATAGATAAAACTATTTTACCTAAAAAACTTAAATCTGGAGTTATTCCTAAAGATAAACCTACAGTAGCAAATGCCGAACTAGCTTCAAAAAACATCTCTACAAAAGTAAATCCTTGTTCTGTTACTGATAATATCATAGTAACTAATATAATTAATAACATTGCAAGTCCCATTATGGTTAAAGATTTATTTACTAAATCTCTAGATATTCTTCGTCCAAACATCTCTGTATCTTCCCTTCCACGTATTACAGATACTATAGTTGCTATTAAAACTCCAATGGTTGTAGTTTTTATACCACCTGCTGTAGAACCTGGTGATCCTCCTATAAACATAAAAACTATTGTTAAAAATATTGAACCTGTAGTTAATTTATCTGTAGGTAATGTATTAAAGCCAGCAGTTCTTGGTGTTATCCCATGGAATATTGATGTTAATATTTTTCCTTTCATAGTTAATTTAGCCATTGTATCCGGATTATTATATTCTAATATATATATTGAAAAAGAACCTATAAGTATCAATAATATAGTTATTGTTATTACTAATTTTGTATGCAGGGAAAATTTTTTAAAGCTTCTTCCCTGTATTATTTCTAATATAACTCTAAAACCTAAGCCACCTAAAACTATTAAAAGACAAATTGTAAGACTTATTAAAATATCACTACTAAATGGAGTTAAACTTCTAAAATTACCAATTAAATCAAAACCAGCATTACAAAATGCTGAAACTGAATGAAAAATACTTAAGCCTATTCCCTTTTTTACTCCATATATAGGAATAAACCTTATAGAAAGTAACAAAGCTCCTATAAACTCAACGACAAATGTCAAAACAAGTATGTACTTAGTTAATCTTACTACACCTGAAACTTTAAATTGATTTAATGCTTCTTTCATAACTAATCTTTCTTTTAAAGTAATTCTCTTTCCTACTAATAATGCAAATAATGTGGCCATTGTCATAAAACCTAAACCTCCTATTTGAATTAAAGAAAGAATTACTATTTGTCCAAAGGTAGTCCAGTGGGTAGCTGTATCAACAACTACTAACCCCGTAACACATACTGCAGAAGTTGATGTGAATAAAGCATTTACAAAGCCCACACTTTGACCATTTTTAGAAGCTATAGATAAATTTAATAATATTGCACCTATAAGTATTACACTTGAAAATCCTAAAACTATTATTTGAGTTGGATGTAATTTAATGCTATTTCTTTTATTTGCAATAATTTTAATCACCACCATTTAAACAATTAATCTATAAAAGAACTGAAAAAAACCATGGAGCACCCATGGTTTGAATTTGCCATCGTCTCCCTTTCAACGCCTACGAGGTTAGCTGTCGGGCTCGGACTGAAAGAGTTATCCTATTCATTAAAGAAATTCGCCCCAAGAATGGGTCCCCCGCTTCTTTAGAATTAAGCGATTAGTATGAAATTTTCTATGGTAATTATTATAGAACTACAAACCTAATTAGTCAACAGATATGAAGGAAGTTTTTCTTTTACCCCCTCTTTATTATATTAAATATATCATCCTTAGTAGTATCTATCACATTCGTAATTAGAATAAAATAATTAAATTTTTTTTATATTTTTATTTTTATTGACATAAAATAATTTTTAATATTATAATATATATGAATAGTTGTTCATATGTTCAATATATAAGGGGGGATTTTATTGAGTAAAGAAATAGAAACTTGTACTTGTAATATAATCCATGATGACATTTTAGAGAAAGTAAAATCTAACTTTCCAAGGGAAGAATGTTTATATGATTTAGCGGATTTTTTCAAAGTTTTTGGAGATAGTACAAGAATAAAAATAATTTATGCATTGTATAAATCAGAAATGTGTGTATGTGATATAGCTGAACTATTAAACATGACACAATCTGCAATTTCTCATCAACTCCGCACTTTAAAACAACACGGTATAGTCAAATATAAAAGAAAAGGTAGATCAGTCTTTTATTCATTAGACGATGAACATATCTATCATATTCTTTCAGAGGGCTTTACCCATATTTGTCATAAAGATTCCGTTAAATAAAGAATGAAAGCATCCAATAAATGGTAAATGAACACCAAAAAATAATTTTTATAATTATATTTATTTTAAGATTAGCAAAATTGGTACTCTAAAGTCAAATTTTATTTAGGTTTAAGCGTAAAAAAGGGCATAGAATCCCCAGGGAGCTTTGGGAAGATTTAAAATTATATAAGTATTATAAGAACCTGTCAAAATCCAGGTAGTATACTTTTTAGGTCCTTTGACAGAACCTTAAT
>VEND01000152.1 GCA_009711765.1 Bacillota bacterium
TGTATTATTTATTGGTGACTCTACCATTAATCTTAGGGGGGAGAACTTAAAAATCCTGCTAAATCTTTAAATTTCAATGATTTAGCACTGGAAATATATCAAATAAGTTAATTTTTTTGACGGAACACTTTATTTTGCGGGGGGCATGATAGATGAAAAAATATTTATTGTTGCCTTTGTAGAAAATTGGGAGATTTTTAAAACCTATAAAGAAATCATAAAAATCAATAACGAACAAGTAAACGATTATAGATTTTTAATAAAAGAAAAGAAATTTTCAAAAGTAAATGAAGATAATTTACTTAATGAGATAACAACTTTAAATAATAAGCTTTCTAATACAAAGCGTGAACTTATAAAAAAGAATAAAAAGTTAGAAAAAATGGCTACGAAAGATCAATTAACTAACGCTTTTAATAGAAGATATTTTTATGAAAAAATTAAAGAAGAAATTAAAAGGTCTAAAAGACTTAATTATAATATAACTTTAGTTATGATAGATTTAGATAATTTTAAGAAAGTAAATGATACATTAGGTCATGATAAGGGAGATGAATTACTTAAAAATTTTACTAAAGTATGTAGTGATAATTTAAGAAAAGACTTTGATTACATATTTAGATTCGGCGGAGATGAGTTTTTAATTTTACTTACAAATTGCGATGAAAAATTAGCAGATAAAATAATTAAAAGAATAAATAATGAATTTAAAAGATTTACTGAAATATCTTCAATCTCCTATGGTAGGATAAAACTCCCTTTAAATAATGATATTGAAATAGAAAGGTATATAAAAATAGCTGATAAAAGGATGTATGAACAGAAAAATAAAAAGAAATAATTATATTTTCCTATATTTTCTTATATTTTTTGTTAAAATAAGATTATGTGGGTATATATTTTATAGACAACAAAATTTTAGGAGGTATTTAAATGGTATCAGAAAAATTAATGAAAGCATTAAACGATCAATTAAATTATGAATTTGAATCAGCTCATTATTATTTAGCAATGGCTGCATATTGTGCAGATCAAGATTTAGATGGATTTGAAAATTTCTTTTTAGTTCAAGCTGAGGAAGAAAGATTCCATGCTATGAAGTTTTTTAATTTCATTAAAGAAATGGATGGAAGAGTAAGTATGCAACAAATGAGAGAGCCTAAGAATGATTTTAATTCATTAAAAGAAGTATTTGAAACAGCACTTAGTCATGAAGAAAGTGTTACTAAAAGAATATATAATTTAATGGATATAGCTAAAGAAGAAAGACAACATGCTACTATAAGTTGGCTAAATTGGTTTGTTGATGAGCAAGTAGAAGAAGAATCAACAATGAAGGGAATCATTAAAAAGCTAGAAAGATTAGAAGGAAATAGTCATGGAATCTTTATGTTAGATAAAGAAATGGCTCAAAGAACATTTACACCACCAACAAATGAATAAAAAAAGACAAAAAACAAAGATAGGTAAATATTTACCTATCTTTGTTTTTATTTTTTAATTTGGATGTTATTCTTTATATGGTTTTTAAATTATTGTTGTTGGTTTCCACTCATTTGTCTTTGAGCTTGCTCAACTAATCTCTTAGTCATATATCCGCCAACATAACCATTTTGTCTTGCTGTTAAGTTTCCTTTATCCATTGATTGATAGTTGTTAAGTCCTAATTCGTTAGCAATTTCGTCTCTCATTTGAGTTAATGCTTGACGAGCTTCTGGTACTACAAGTTTATTAGTGTTTCTTGAATTGTTATTTGCCATTTGTTTTCTCTCCTTTTTAAATAATTTTTTATTTTGTGTTGCAGTATTATTTTATGTATTATTACAGAATATAAACATGTAAGTTATAGTATTTTAACAGTAATTTACTAAGGAAAGAATTTTATTAATTTTTTGCTTAAATAATCCTCTATAATATATACATTAGAAAAATATCATTTTTATTCCAAATATAATTAGTATGACTCCACCTAAAAAATCAGCATATTCTTTGAAAAATTCTATTCTTCTAATTTTTTTACATATAAAAAAAGCTATTAGACATAGAAAAGATGTGACAATGCCAACTATAATAGAATTTTTAAGTAGAATATATTTGTTTATTAAGATATTAAATGTAGAAAAACCTACAACTAATGCATCTATACTAACAGTCATACCTAAAAATATTATTATTAATATATGAAGCTTTTTATAATTATCTTCTTTGTTAAATCCCTCTTTAATCATTAAAAGGCCAACAAAAAAAATTATTACTCCACCTACCATTGATGGAAGTGTGAATATGTATCTATTAAAAAGACACCCAAAAAAGCCTCCAATATAAACAAAAAGAAATTGAAAGAAACCAGAACTTATTATAGATATTATAGCGCTTTTTTTATTTATTCTTTTATCAAGACCGAGGGATAAAGATACTCCAAAGGCATCTAAAGCTAAAGCTAATGAAATAATTAGTACTTCTAAGTGAGACAAATTATTTCCTCCTTATAGTATTAAACTAATGTAAGTAAATTATTAAAGTTTTCTTTTATTATAATATTACTTTGAAGTATCTAATTATTATTAAAAACACAAAAAAAATAAATTAGCCTTTTATAAAGACTAATTTCTAATAATAATATATGTCATATAAAAAATATATATTAAAGTCATCAATATTCCTTCAAATCTATTAGCTTTTTTACCAGTGGTAACAAATAGATATGTAGCAAGGGTTGCTCCTAGAAGATATATCATATCAAAAAATACCTTTTCTTTAACTGGTAATGGATTTATTATAGATGTTATACCTAAAATTAAAAGTATATTAAATACATTAGAACCTATTGCATTACCAACAGCTATATCATTTTCCCCTTTTATAGCAGCAACAATTGATGTTACTAATTCAGGTAAAGATGTACCAAAGGCAACTATGGTAAGTCCAACTAAGGTTTCGCCCATACCAAGATTTATTGCTATTTGACTAGATGAATCAATAACTAAATCTCCACCGATAATAATACCAGTTAAACCAAAAAGTAAAAATATAATACTTTTAGAAAGTTTCATGTCACTTATTTCTTCTTTAAACTCTTCTTTAGATTCTTCTCGAGATAATAAAGCTACTTCAACTATGTAATATAGAAAGATACTAAAAAGTGCAAGTAAAATCATACCATCTGCTTTAGAAATCATATTTTTAGTAAAACCTTGTAAAGTAATATCATGACTTAGTACAAATAAGACTAAACAGGTTAATAATAAAAAGGGAAACTCCTTTAGTATTGTTTTTCTATGGATACTTATAGGTCTTATGATGGATGATATACCTATAACCAAAAGAATATTAAAAATACTAGAACCTATAATGTTACCAACAGCAATTTCATGAGAGCCTTGCAAGGCAGCACTTATACTTACAGCACCCTCAGGGGCACTAGTTCCAAAGGCGACTATAGTAAGGCCTATAAGTATTATAGGCACATTAAATATTCGTGCAATTGAGGATGCTCCCTCAACAAAATAATCAGCTCCTTTTATAAGTAAAAGAAATCCGATAATTAAAATTAAATATTCCATCTTAAAACTCCTTTATCTAAGTATAGTTATATTTAGTCATTAGTTAGATTTTAAAACTCCATTGTACATTTTAACATAAAAGTATGTTTTGTTTAATATTAATTAGATAAGAAGTAACATTTATGTTAGAAAGGAGATAACTGTGCTAGTAATTATTTTAATGTTCATATTAGGTTTAACCTTAGTTATAAAGGGTGGTGACTGGTTTGTAGATTCATCTGTAAATATAGCAAAAATATCAGGTCTTCCAGAGATATTTATAGGAGCTACAATAGTTAGTCTAGCAACAACAAGTCCTGAATTATTAGTATCAGCTACGGCTTCTTATAAAGGATATACAACTATGAGTATTGGTAATAGTTTAGGTTCTATGATATGTAATATGGGACTTATATTAGGTTTTTTATCTATCCTTAGACCTAGTAACATCCATAGTAGAGTTTTTAAAATTAAATCATTAATATTAATGATTTATACAGGTATTCTTTTTTTATTATCCTTAAATAAAATTATAAATAAAACAGAGGGACTTTTTTTATTAGTTTTGCTTATTTTTTATATAATTATTAATAGTTTAATATTAAAAAAAGAAAAAAGGATAAAAAGGAAGTTAAAGGTTACAAATAAGGAAAAGATTATTATTTCTATTAAATTTATTATAGGTATTTTAGCTATTATAGTAGGTTCTAATCTACTAGTAAATAATGGAGTTTTAATAGCTGAAATGTTAAAAGTACCAGAGGCTATAATAAGTTTAACTTTAATAGCATTAGGAACTTCACTTCCTGAGTTAGTAACTGCTATATCTGCTTTTAAAAAGGGAAATACATCTATAAGCACTGGAAATATTATAGGAGCTAATATATTAAATGGAGTATTAGTTTTAGGTGTTTCTAGTTTAATAAGTCCATTAAAAATATTAAACCAAAATTTAAGTATTGATTATTTAGTAGTTTTTATATTAACACTTATACTTATAATACCAAGTTTAAAACTTAAAAAAGTTACAAGAATTCAAGGAATATTATTATTTAGTATTTATATTTTATATTTAATAGTATTATATTTAGTATATTTAAATTAGAGGGATGATTATATGTTATCACCAAGTTTAGAGGATTATTTAGAAGAGGTTTATAGGTTTTTTATAAATAAAGAAAGTATAAGAATAAAGGATATTGCTAATACTTTAAGGGTTTCTATGCCTTCTGTAGTAAAGGGATTAAAAAGACTTCATAATTTAGGATATATCACATATATACCCTATGAGGATATAATTGTTACTGATAAAGGAAAAAGGGTAGGTAAGTTTTTAGTTCAGAGAAATAAAATATTAAAAGATTTTGTTACTATTATTGGCTCTGATTGTGATGTTAAACAGGAAGCAGAAGCAATGGAACATTATCTTAGTAAATCTACAATTATAGCTATAGAGAAGTTAGTTAAATACTTTTCTAATAATGAGGAAATCTTAAAAAATTATAAAAATTATAAAATACAAAGTAATTTAGATGAATTTAAATAAAAAAAGCGGTCTATGACCGCTTAAACTATGCCAATTAAAGTTGCTATGGCATTAATAATAAATGTTGCTATTATAGCTATTGAAGTTGTTAATACAAAGGTAAAAAGAGTCCACTTTTTACTATTGGTTTCTTTTTTAATTGTAAGAAGTGTTGTTCCACAAGGAAAATGAAGTAATGAAAATAACATAAAGTTAAGTCCAGTAATAAAAGTCCAACCATTATCGATTAAAAGTTCTCTTAAACTTTCTAAAGAATCTAACTCTAACATAGCTCCCTTAGACATATAGGCCATTATTAAAATGGGTAAGACTATTTCATTAGCTGGAAGTCCTAATATAAAAGCCATTAATATAATGCCATCTAAGCCTAATAATAAACCTACAGGATCAAGAAAACCTGAAAGATGGGCAAGCAAACTTATACCACCTATATCAATATTTGATACTAACCAAGTAACAGCACCAGCAGGAGCAGCAACCATTACAGCTCTACCTAATACAAAAAGAGTTCTATCTATAAGAGATCTTATTAATATCCTACCAATTTGAGGTTTTCTATATGGAGGAAGTTCTAGTGTAAATGAAGATGGTACACCTTTTAAAAATGTTACAGATAGAAATTTTGATACAAGTAAAGTTACAACTATACCTATAAGAATCATTGCTACAACGGATAATGAAGCAAATACTGAACTAAATTTACTTGCTGAGCCTAGACCTAGAAATATCATTGATATAGCTATTAAAGTTGGAAATCTACCATTACATGGGACAAAGTTATTAGTAATTATAGCAATAAGTCTTTCTCTAGGTGAATCAATAATTCTACAAGCTATTACACCTGCAGCATTACAACCAAATCCCATACTCATTGTAAGTGCCTGTTTTCCATGGGTACCTGATTTTCTAAAGGCATTATCAAGATTAAATGCTACACGGGGTAGATATCCTAAGTCTTCTAATAAAGTAAAGAGTGGAAAAAATATTGCCATAGGAGGTAACATTACTGATACAACCCAAGCAAGCGTTCTATAAATACCTAATATTAACAATCCATGTAACCATGCAGGAGAGTTTAAACTAGTAAATAAAGCAGTTAATTTAGCTTCAAAGCCAAATAATAAATCAGCAAGCATAGCCGAAGGTACATTAGCCCCTTCAATAGTAATCCAAAATACTAATCCTAATAAAATTAACATAAATGGATAACCAAATATCTTAGATGTTAATAAGTTATCTATTTTTCTTTCTATACGGCCATGATTACTATCATTTACAGTTACAACTTCATTAGAAATTTCTTCAGCTTTTTTATATATACTAGTAACAATGTTATCCCCAAAGGATATATCCTCTTCAATACACTTTGGAACTATATTTTTTAAATCATCCATCAAATCTCCTCCTTAGATAAACTATTATTCTTAACTATTTCATCTATGGATTTTAGAATTTGCTTATCTCCATCAATAAGTCTTAACGAAAGCCATCTTGTATTTAATTTGTTACCTATTAAATTCTTTAATTTTTTTTCTATTTCGTTTACAATATTTTCTGTTTTTTTATTATAGGTTAATCTATAAGGGGTAGTTTTTATTTCTTTTTTAATCATTTTATCTATTGTATCTAAAAGTTCTTTTGAGCCTTTGCCATCCCTTGCTACCATGGGTATTACTGGAACTCCGAGTTTTTCTTTTAATTTTTTTATATTTATAGTTATCCCCTTTCTTTTAGCTTCATCCATAAGGTTTAAACATACAATAACATTATCTGTTATTTCTAGTACCTGTAAGACTAGATTAAGGTTTCTTTCAAGACATGTAGAATCTGAAATAACTATTGTTATATCTGGATTACCAAAGCATATAAAATCCCTTGCAACTTCTTCTTCCACAGAGTTTGCTAAAAGTGAATAGGTTCCTGGTAAATCTACTAATAGATAGTCATTATCTTTGTATTTAAAAGTACCTTGAGCGTTAGTAACTGTTTTTCCTGGCCAGTTTCCTGTATGCTGATTTAAGCCTGTTAGATTGTTAAAAAGAGTACTTTTACCTGTATTAGGATTTCCTGCTAATGCAATTACCTTTTGATTAGGTTTCTTTTGAATTTCAAATTTCTCTTTTAATAAAGAAAATCCACTCGATTGACTTGTAAGTCCCATAATTTAGCCTCCTTAACTTATAATTTCAACTAATACATTTTTCGTTTCTTCTTTTCTAAGTGCTATAACTGAACCTTTAATATTATAGGCAATAGGGTTTCCTGAAGGACTTAATCTTTCAGTTTTGACTAATGAGTCTTTTATTAATCCTAAATCTAGAAGTCTTCTTCTAGATAAACCTTTATTTAAAAGTACAATTACTTTTGCTTTTTGACCTACTGGTAATAAATGTAGTGGAACTTTTTTATCCATTAATATTCCTCCTTTTTATTAGCTTAGGCTAACAATTAAACAAAATTTTATTAAAAATTACTTCTAACTAGCCTTCCTTAATTAGACTGGGCTAACTCCCTTTTCTAATGTCATTATATGGATTTATTATAAAAAATGTTACATAAAAAATGGTTAAGGATTTTTCTCCTTAACCTAAAGCTACATCTAAAACCATCATAACTGTAAAGCCAAGCATGGTTCCCATTGTGGCAAGATCTGTATTATTTTCAAGTTGGGATTCAGGTATAAGTTCTTCAATTACAACAAATATCATAGCACCAGCAGCAAAACTTAAAGCATAGGGAAGTATAGGTTTCATAAGCATTACAAGACTTGCTCCTATTACACCTGCTATGGGTTCAACCATACCTGATAACTGACCATACCAAAAACTTTTTAATCTAGAAAACCCTTCTCTTCTTAGTGGTATAGACACAGAAGCACCTTCAGGGAAATTTTGAAGCCCTATACCTATAGCTAAAGCTATAGCACCAGCTAAGGAGGCAGAAGGAAGATTAGCCTTTAATGCTCCAAAGGCAACACCTACTGCTAAACCCTCTGGAATATTGTGTAGAGTTATTGCTAATACTAAAAGTATACTTCTGTGCCAGGAAGTTTTAATACCTTCGCTATCTTTTCTTTCAAAACCTAAATGTAAGTGGGGTAAAAATTTATCTATTACTCTTAAGAATATTCCTCCTAAAATAAATCCTATACTCGCTGGTAAAAAGGGTGGAATATTTGTTTTTTCAGACATTTCTATTGCAGGGGCAAGTAGTGACCAATAACTTGCTGCTATCATAACACCTGCTGCGAATCCAAGCATTATATCAAGTACTTTTCTATTAATTTTTTTAAATGGAAATACCATTGCAGAACCTAAAGCAGTTACAAACCATGTAAAACAGGTTGCTAATAAAGCCTGTAAAATAGGGTCTAAAGCTTTGAACCAGTCTATCATTAATAATCCTCCTTTAAATTAGCTTAAGCTAATAAAATACTTTCCAATTTATAATATGTTTTTTTTATAGACTAGTTACAAAAAAAATAAGTAGGCTTTTTGCCTACTTAGTATTTATTAAGAAAATCTAATGAGAAATTAAAATATAGTTTCATTCCCACATATAAACTTTCTTCATCGATATTAAATTTTGGATGATGATGAGGATAAGTCTTTTTATCACTAAAGCCAGAGCCAACAAAGGCAATGCATCCTGGTTTTTTTTCTAAGTAATAGGCCATATCCTCACTTCCTGTAGTTTTTTCCATGTATGCTAAGTTATTTTTACCAACAATTTTTTTTAGCACTTTCCCTTGCTATGAGACTACATTTTTCATCATTTATAGTTGCAGGGGTACCTTTATATATATTTACATTTGCTTTAGCTTTGAAAGATTCTGCAATTTCTTTAGCATATTTAGTTATTGCTTTAGAAATTCTTTTTCTAGTATCTTCATTAAAGCATCTAAAAGTACCTTCTAAGTGAGCACTATCTGAAATCACATTAAACCTTGTACCTGAGGTAAGTTTACCTATTGTAAATACAGCTGGGTCTAAAGGATCCTTTTCTCTACTTAAAATAGCTTGGGAATTCATAATAAAAGAAGAAGCTATAACTATAGGGTCTATAGTTTGATGAGGCATAGAACCGTGTCCTCCTTTAGCTAAAAAGTCAATTTTAACATAATCCCCTGAAGCCATTCTTGCACCTTTTTCAATATTAATCTTTCCTGATGGAATGTCGTTCCAAAGGTGTATTCCTAAAATTCCATCAACAGCTTCTAAAACATTTTTCTCGATTAACTTTTTAGCACCCTTTACTAATTCCTCAGCTGGTTGGAAAATAAGTTTTACATTACCATTAAGTTGATCCTTTATTTCATATAAAGCTTTACTAGCTCCTAAAAGCATAGCAATATGACCATCATGCCCACAGGCATGCATAACATTTTCTACCTTAGATTTATATTTAACATTAGTTTCTTCTTTAATACTTAAGGCATCCATATCAGCCCTTAAAGCTACTGTTTTTTCTCCCTTACCTTTAATAAAGCCTACAACAGAAGTTTCTGTTAAGTTAATATATTCAATACCTATTTTTTCTAGTTCTTCTTTAATTCTTTTAGATGTGTTATATTCTTTAAAACTTAATTCTGGATACATATGAAATTCTCTTCTTAAATTTAATATATAATCATATTGTTTTTCTAATAAATCCTTATATTTCATCTAAATCCCACCAATTATTTATTTAAAAAGTCAATAGCAAACTGAGCATATAAGCCTGATGATATTAAAAGGGCTTCTTCGTCAATGTCAAATTTAGAATGATGATGGGGATAATAATCTACTTTTTTCTCATTTTTTGAACCAACAAAGGCAAAAGCTGAAGGAGTATTTACTGTATAAAATGAGAAGTCTTCTCCACCTGTAGTTTTTTCATATGTACTAACTGCATCTAAACCTTTTAATTTTTTCACAGCGTTTTCCCCTATTTCAGACATAAAGTCATCATTTATAGTAGGTATAACAAGTTGTTCATATTTCACTTTAGCCTTAGCTTTATAGGTTTCACAGGTTTTATTAACTATTCTTTTTATAATATCTTCAAATCTATCATTTACTTCCATATTAAAGCATCTAGTAGTTCCCTCTAAATAGGCACTTCCTGCCATAACATTAAACCTTGAACCTGAATTAAATATACCAACACTTAAAACTGAAGGATCAAGGGGAGAAATTTCTCTAGAAACAACAGATTGAAGATTCATAACGATAGCTGAACCTACTAAAACCGCATCTACACCTTGATGGGGCATAGAACCATGTCCACCTTTTCCTTCTACGTTTATACTAAATTTACCTGCAGATGCCATTCTAGGTCCCTTTTCTACAGATACTTTACCTGCCTCTAAATCATTCCATATATGTATTCCAAATATACCATCAACATCTTCTAAAGCTCCATTAGTTATCATTTTTTTTGCACCTAAAGCAACTTCTTCACCGGGTTGAAATATAAGTTTAACAGAACCACTAAATTCATCTTTAATATCATTTAATATTTTAGCTGCAGTAAGTAATGAGGCTGTATGGCCATCATGGCCACAGGCATGCATTAAACCTTCATTTCTAGACTTATAGGAAACGTTATTTTCCTCTTTAACTTCTAAAGCGTCTATATCAGCCCTTAAAGCAATAGTCTTTCCATCACCTTTTCCTTTAATAGTGGCAATAACACCTGTATCAGCTACCTTTTCACATTCTATATTCATTTTATTTAATTCTTTAAGTATTTTTCCAGAAGTTTTATATTCCTTCATACTAGCCTCAGGATACATATGAAAGTCCCTTCTTAAAGCTATAGTATAGTCTTTATATTTATTTGCAAGTTCTTTAACCTTTGTCATTAATCTCCCCCATTTCTAATATTGTATGATAAATAAGTTCTATTCCCTTTTGTAAATCCTCATAATCGGTCCACTCTAAACAAGAGTGACTTTTACCATCTTTACTAGGTACAAATATAAGTCCCACATCGGTTATATTAGCCATAACCATAGCATCATGACCTGCACCACTTATCATTTTTTTATATGAGAAGTTATTTTTATTAGCATTATTTATAAAGGTATTTAATATTTTTTCAGATAAATTAGTAGGTTTAACATCTATTAAGTTTTCTATATTCCATGAAATACCTAAATCTTTTTCTAATAATCTAAGTTCTTTAGTGATATTTTCTTTAACAAAATTAATAGATTCTAAATTACTAGATCTTATATCTACACTAAATTCAACTTTTTCTGAAACTATATTAAAAGCATTAGGTAAAGCTTTTATACTTCCTACAGTAGCTACTGTATTTTCTCTAGATAAAGCAAAATCATTTATTTTACTTATAATTAAAGAGGAAGCTAATAATGCATCTTTTCTCATATTCATTGGAGTAGTGCCTGCATGGTCAGCCCTTCCCTTTATAGTTACTTTTAATTCATTAATTCCAACTATTGATTTAACTATACCAACATCTTTATTTTCATTTTTAAGTACAGGGCCCTGTTCTATATGAAGTTCTATAAAAGCTAAAATATCCTTAGGATTTCTTTTTGCTTTTTTTATATCCTTAGGATTAAATCCAAAATCCTCAAAGGCTTTAGCCATAGAAATTCCAGATTCATCTTTATTTTTTAAAAGGTCTTTATAACTAACATCACCTACCATAGCTCTACTTCCAAATAAACCAGAACCAAATCTACCACCTTCTTCTTCTATCATTGCTACAAATTCTATTGGATATTCTAACTTTACATTTTCCTCTTTTAAAACCCTCATTATTTCAAGGGCCATTATAACTCCAGCTGGCCCATCAAAATTACCTCCGTTTTTAACTGAATCAAAATGGGAACCAATAATAATTGAAGGTTTATTTTTTATTTCTGATTCCATTTTTCCAAATAAATTGCCAGCTGCATCTTCATATACTTTAAGGTTATGTTTTTTTAGTTCATTTTTTAGATAATTCCTAGCTTTTTTATCAGATTCTGTTAAAGAAAATCTAGTTAAACCGTTTTCTGGAGTTTCATTAAATTCAGATAAATTTTCTATATCTTTTTTTATTCTCAAAAGGTTAGTAAGCATAATATCCCTCCTAGGATACTAAAATTATTTAGGCACCTATAGGTGCCTAAATAGGATTTATTATAAAAGTTTTACAAAGAAGCCAGCTATAATTACAGATGCTATTGTTACAGTTGTAAATCCACCCACAAGCATTTTAGGAAGCATTTCATTTATTGCATATTCATATTCTTTATCATTATTTGTTACTGACTTAGCTGATTCTATTGTAAGAATATAATCAGCAGGAAAACCATAAAGACTTGTCATTGCTATAGAAAATGCCATTTCCTTTGTATATCCTAAAAGTTTTCCAACAATCATTGACATAATAGCCATACCAACAACACCTAAAACTATTATTCCAAATAAAGGTAGTGCAATTTGTTGTAACATTTCCGGTGTAGCTTTTGATAATCCTGAGAATATGTAAGCCATTAAAACAGTAATTAAAAATCCAAAGGATTTAGCCTTTATTAATGCTTTTTCTTCTAAGAATCCTATTTCTCTTCCTATTACACCAAATAATAAACATACAACAAATTGATTTACATGTATAAAAGGTGCTATAGCCTGGGCTAAATAGGCTACTATCCCAAGTTTTAATAATATTACATATGTTGTTTGATACTTCTCAGGAAGTGGAGGGATTATTCTAAATTTACTCTTTTGTTTATCATTAACAGCCTCATTATTATTTGATTTAACTTTAATTTCACCATTTCTTATTTTATTTGCTAGTCTATTAGCTTCTTTTTTAAGCATTAAAGCCGTAACAGGATAGCCAAAGAATCCTTGCATTATATACATAGAAGTTGCTAATACTGCTATTGTAGTTAATCCTTTATCAGCTGCAGCACTACTCATAAGTATAGATGCAACAACACCACCTGTAAGTGGAGGAGTAGCAGCAACTACTGTTTCCCAACCGAATAATAAATTACCTACAGTAAGGGTCATAAGACATATACCTGCTATACCACAAAAGGCGATTAAAACAGTTCTCCATTGAGATAATAATTCCTTTACGCTCATTAAAGTTCCCATATGAGTTAATAATAAATACATTGATAAATATACCATTGGTTTTGCAAATGCACTTTGTGTCACTATATCTCTTGGTAAAATAGTCCAAAATCCTATTAAAAATAAAGCCGCCGATACAAAAACAGATGGCACAAATGCCTTTGTTTTTGTTGAAACAAATTCTCCTATTGCTAAAATTCCTAAAACTATACTAAAAGCTCCTACTACATTTAAAGTCATACACTTTCCCCCTTATAATTTTTTTCTTAAGTTTATTACTTTATCGCTTTGTCACCTCCTAGTGCTAAAATTTAAATTAAACTAATTATAACAAAATCTTAATAATTACACTATGTTGTAAACACCAAGTTTTTTTTGATTTTTTTGTTGTAATGAAATATAATATTTAAAAATATATTGTAGGTGATGATTATGGATAATAAATCTAAGGTTTGGAAGTTAGAATCTTTACTTAAAACAGGAGAAATACTTAATTCAAAACAGGATACAAACACAATATTAGATACCCTTTTAACTAAATCTATTAAACTTATAGAAGGGGCCGATGCAGGGGCAATATTTTTATATAATAAAAAAGAAAATTTACTTATTATGAGAGCGTTTAAAGGTATGGGGGATTCAGTTAAAGACGTTAAACTAAAGCCAGGAGAGTCAATGACAGGTTTAGCCTTTGAAAGTAAGAAAGCTTTAATTTTTTCAAAGGAAGAAGTTAAAAACACAATGGCTAATATGAGAGAAAGTAATACTAAATTAGCTATTAAAGGAAATGTTAGTCCCAGTAAAGTAAAAGGCTCTATTTGTTGTCCATTAATATATAGAGATAAAGGGATAGGTGTTTTAGTAATAGATAATTTTAATTCTAAAGTTTCTTTAAAAGAAGAAGATTTAGAATTTTTAAAGGCCATATCAGTACAGGCTACAATAGCTATAATGAATGCTCAAAATTTTGAAAGGGAAATAGAAAATAATAAAAAATTAGAAAGATATAATGAAATAATAAAAAATCAGAGAAATAAATATAAGTATGCAACTAATGTTCATACTAAATTCACAGATATGGTATTAAATGGGAGAAAAATAGAAGATATAGTTATTGAATTAAAAAAGCTTTTAGATAGGGATATTTTTATTGTAGATCTTTTTTATAATGTTGCCTATCATACAATAAAAGAGGATAAAAAGCTTAATATAATAAATGAACAAATATCTAATTTTATAGGATATCTAAATAAGAAAGAGAAAACTATATATAAATATAATGAAATAAGTTATAATATATTTCCTATTATGGTTAATAAAGAAACACTAGGTTGGCTTTGTGTTTTATCTGAAACTAACTTAAAGGAACTAGATGTTATAACTGCAGAAAGAGCTTCTACTATTATAGCCCTAGAATTACTAAAACAAAAAGAACTAAGTATTATGGAGCAGTCATTAAAGGGAGATTTTTTAAATAGTTTAATATTTAATAGTAATCCTTATTATATAAAGAAGGGCTCAAAAAGGTATGGATTTAATTTAAAAGCTAGTCATATGATTATAATAATAGATTTCACATTAGATAAAAAGGATATGGAAGATGAATATGATAAAGAATTAAGAAAAGCTATAAATAATTATTATCAAATACTAAATGAAAAATTAAAACTTTACTTTAAAAGTGCAATCTCTTTAATTAAAGGTAATATGATAGTAATCATAATAGAGGCTTTTTCTAAGGAAGAAAATAAAAAAATAGATAAATTTATTAATGATTTTGAAAAAAAGTGTGATAGTTTATATTTTAATAATTTTAAAAAATGTAAATATAAAATAGGAATAAGTGATATTTTTAAAGGAGTAGATAATTTTAAAAAATCCTATTACAATGCTTTAGAAGCAATAAAAATGGTTAAAAACTATGAAAAAGGAAAAAACTACATTTATTATAAAGATTTAGAAATAAAAAGATTTTTGATGAATAATGATTTTAATGAGTTAAAAACATTTGTAAATAAAATATTAGGTCCTTTAAATACATATGAAAAATCTTCAAAAAAGGATTTTTTAGAAACTTTAAAAATATACATACAAACTAACTGTAATTGGTCAAAAACAAAGGATTTACTTCACATACATGGTAATACTTTAACCTATAGATTAAGAAGAATTAGTGAAATACTTGATATTGATATCAATGATTATAATGATAGGTTAAGGTTACAAATAGCCTATGAAATAATAGAATTACTAGACCATTAAAAAAGCACCCATTATTTAAGTTAACTTTAAATAATGGGTGTTTTTTCAACCCTTTTATTAACATATATAGAAAAATTTGATAAGGAGTTTCAAAGGGTTTACAATATAGATAAAATAATATTTGAAAAAGGGGTTTAATTATGAAAAAGTTAATTTTATTTATTGTTTTATTAATATTTTTAGTTGGATGTAGTAGTAATAAAATAAAACCAATAAAGGTAACAAAGAAAGATTTCAATTTAGAAAAAGCTAATGATTTATTAAAAAGATCGTGGAAACCTATTTTTGATATGACTAATAATTATGAAACTAAACCAATAAAAAAAGTTAAATCTAAAGAGGAATTTTTAAAAGTATATAAGTTTAAATTTATGAGTAGTAGGTTTAAAAACCGTGTATTTGAAAGTCTTGTTAAAATAAAGGATGGAAATATAGTTAAAGATAAAGATGGATATATAGTCTTTAGTAGTGAACCCTTTACTTTATACATACCTACTATATTTGATAAAAGCATAGTTATTAAAAATGCATACATAGAAAAAAGAAAGTATAGTAAAGAATATTCCTATTTAGATAGATATGAATTAATAATAGAAGAAGGAAAAGCTAAGGGGTTTAAGGGGGATTTTAAAAGAAAAAGTATTTATAGAAAAAATGTAAGGGAGAGTGGATTTTAGATTATATAGAAGGTGTTATGGCTATAGGTAGTGATTAATTTTTAGGATAAGTAAAATACAATTATTTAACCATTTAAAATAAATCACTGAAGATAAAGTTAATGATTCCTAGCATTATCAAATATTAATGTTTTAAGCAAAGTAATAGTAGCTATAGATATGAATTGTAAAATGAAATTTTGGATATTATAAAGCTAGAAAAGATAGTTATTGACTAAAGATTGCTTGTATGCTAATCTAAAGCAGTAGAAGAAAGTAATTAAAAATATTTGGGAGTGTAAATATGTTACATGAATTTTCAAGAACAGAGTTAATTATAGGAACTAAGGGTTTAAATAAATTAAAAAAGAGTACGATTGCAGTATTTGGTATAGGTGGTGTAGGAACCTTTGCTGTGGAAGGATTAGCAAGAAGTGGTGTAGGAAGATTTATTATTGTAGATGATGATGATATTTGTCTTACAAATATTAATAGACAAATCCATGCAACAAGAAAAACAGTAGGTAAATCAAAGGTAGAAGTAATGAAGGAAAGAATTAATGATATAAATCCTAAGGCTAAAGTTATACCTTATAAAGAGTTATATAATAGTGAAAGTGCAGAAAAACTATTATCCTGTGAATATGATTATGTAATTGATGCTATAGATATGGTTTCTGCTAAACTTGATTTAATAGAACGATGTACTAAAAAAGATATACCTATTATCAGTAGTATGGGAGCAGGTAATAAATTAAATCCAACTATGTTAGAAGTCTCTGATATTTATGATACTTCTATGTGTCCCCTAGCAAGAGTTATGAGAAAAGAATTAAGAAAAAGAAATATAGAAAAACTAAAAGTTATTTACTCAAAGGAAAAGCCTATTAAACCGAAGGAGATAAAGGGAGATTGTAAGACTGATTGCATTTGTCCTAACAAGGATAGAACTTGTGATCAAAAAAGACAAATTCCAGGAAGTACTTCATTTGTACCATCAGTAGCAGGACTTATCATTGCTTCTGAAGTAGTTAAAGATATCATAAAGGAATAAAATATATAGCTTTAAAATCAGTATAAAAAATCACTAAAGAGACAGATTGTCTTTTTAGTGATTTTTTATTTTTAAAAGGAAGATTTAATTAGAATAAAGCATTTATTAAAAAGGTATTTTAAATCAAAAAATAGTAACATATAAAATGAGGTTTATAATTGTTAAAAAAATTAAAAAGACGTCACATTTATAATTTAGTATTCGTTATATAAGTAGATAATAAATTTCATAAAAAAGGGGAGATATATTTGGAAATAGATTATATGGAAGATATTATAGAAAAATATCAGTTTAGTATTTTTAAATATTGTTTTCAAATGCTACGTTGTAAAGAAACAGCAGAGGATATTACTCAAGAGGTTTTTATAAAATTTAGTCAAATATCTAAAAAAAAGATATATTCTAATAATTATTTATATTCAATAGCCCATAGTAAGTGTATTGATTACTTAAGAAGAGAAAAGAGGAAAAAAATATTTATTAAAAGTTATAAAAGAAAAACATATGAAATTTCTACTGAAGATCTTATTTCAGAAAATGAATATAGTAAAGAAATAAAAACAGCATTAAAATCTTTAACTTGTTATGAAAAAAGTGTTTTATTATTAAAAAGTGTTAATGGATTTACATATAAGGAAATGTCAAATATTTTAAATAAAAAGGAATCTGCTTTGAGAAAACAATTTCAAAGGGCAAAAATAAAAATTGGAAAAGAGCTTAATAAAAAAGGAGTGATGATTAATAATGAAGAAATTTCAATCCTATAATGAGTTAGAAGATTTCTTAAAAAAAGAAAAAATACCTTTTAAAGATAATAAAAAGGAAATATTAAGAAGTATAAAATCTAATAATAAAAGATTTAAAACTAAAAAGTTAGCCCTTGTTTGTAGTATTTTTTTAGTTTTAATTACTTCTTTAGCATTTACTTATGGCTATATACGTGAACACGAAGAATTTGTAAAATCTCATAATGGAGAAATTAAAGGAAAACTAATAGATAATAAAGGAAACATAGTTGTTCAAGTTGGTGTCATGGATGAAAAAAATTATGACAAACGAAAAAAAGAGTCTAAAAAAAGAGATAAGGTTTCAAATGAGTTCAAAGATTTAGCAAAATCCCTTGAAAAGAAACTACCAGATGATAAGATTGCTTTATTTATTCCTGTTAAAGACCTTGATGAACTTACAGATTTTGATATATTAAATAATACAGAAAAAGACTATACAATAAAAGATATTAAAGATACTGTTACAATAAATAACCCAATACCTAAAGTTATTCCAGAAGGGTTTAAATTTAATAGGTCTTTTGTTAATTATAAATATGAAAATTTTTATAAGCCCTATGAAAAAGAAATGACATATAAACAATACCTTAATAAATTATTTAAAGAAGCAAAGAAAGAAGGAAAGGATTATTATTATAAAGAATATAAACGATTTAGTAAGTTATCAAGTTTTTGGATTGAATATACTAATAATAAAGAGTATATTCAAAGATTATTTTTTACATTTAAAAAGGGAAAAACAACTCTATTACATGATAATCGTTATCCTAATAATTTTAAGACAAATATAATTAAACATAATGGAAAAAAATATCTAACGGATTTTAAATCATATTATACATATGTTTATATAGATGATGAACTTTGGACTATAAGAATTGATAAACCTGATGAGTTAGATATTAATGAAATGTTTAAAATTATAGAAAGTATTAAATCTAATAATTAAATAACCCTTTATGTAAAAAAACTATTATATTGAGTTTTTAACTTTTTATAATAGTTTTTTAGTATTAATTTTCTTTAAGAATATAATAGATTATTTTAAAAAATTCCTATAGTTATGATAGCTTTGGATAATAAGTAAAAATATTGACATTTAATGTAATTTGCAATAATATATAATCAAAGTTAAAATATTTAATTTAAATATTTAATATTTTTAATATAATAAATAACAAAATTTAAAAATGACATAATAAAATTAATGCTTTTGATTTTAATGTGTAGACTTAAGATTTTCTAATATAAAAGGGGGATAAAAATGGGGAAAAGTTTAGAAGAGGTTAAAAAGAAAGTAGATGAGTTAGAAGTAGTTAATATTGGGGGGATAGATCAATACATATTACAGCGAGGGGATAATAGGGAAAATCCATTGATTTTATTTTTACATGGAGGTCCTGGGAATGGTCAAATAGGATATATGTCAGATTATCAAAAAGAGTTAGAAAAACATTTTATTGTTGTTAACTGGGATCAAAGAGGTGCAGGTTTATCATATTCTGATAATATAAAAAAAGAAAGTATGAATATAGAACAATTTATTAACGATACATTTGAAGTTACAAATTATTTAAAAACTAAATTCAATAAAGAAAAATTATATTTAATGGGTCATTCATGGGGTAGTTTGTTAGGAATGAAAGTTATAGATAAATATCCTGAGCTTTTTTATAAGTATATAGGAATAGGTCAAGTAGCCGATATGTGGGAAGGCGAGAAAATTTGCTATGATTATGTTAAAAAAATGGCATCAAAAGAAAATAATAAGTTAGCAATACAGGAACTAAATGAAATAGACCCACCTCCATATGATAATTCACTTGAATGTATCCAAGTAATAAGAAAGTGGGTTTCTGAATATGATGGAACTATGAAAAATGGAGAATTAGTTCCAACTATGTATAAGGGAATGAAAAATTCAAAATATTATAATGATGAGGATATTGAAAAATGGGAAAAGGGCGGTGCATTTTCAGCAATTAATATGCTTGATGAAATACTAGAAAGTAGCTTATTTAAAGAGATTAAAAGAGTAAAAATACCAGTTATATTTTTTGGGGGAAAACATGACTATACAACCCCACAAAAAATTGCATTTAAATATTTACAAAAGCTAAAGGCTCCATATAAAGAATTTATTTGGTTTGAAAATTCAGCCCATATGCCAATGATTGAAGAATGTGAAAAGTTTGAAAAGGAAGTAATAAAAGCGTTTAAAAATTAATAAGTTCTATTTAAATAGTTCAAGGGCTGTTACTAGATGAAATTACATTCAAAAACTTTGGTTTGATTCAGATAAACTTATATGTTGCTTGGCCTGATGGAGCTGATATAGATATATTTATACATCCAAATTATAAGTATATAAAAATGATGAAAGAAGAGACATATAATAAAGATTTTGATTTAGTAATTATTTCACCGGATAAGAAAGTAACTTCATTTGTAACTATTTGACTTGATAAAACTAATAACATTTCTATATTAGAACCATTAGGAAGTCATCCTAATTATCGTTGTAGAGGTTTAAGTAAAAAAGTTATATTAAAAGGGATTAAACGTCTAAATAAAGTAGGTATATCAAAGTTTTTTGTAAAAAAAATTATAAAAATATAGAAGCACAATCTCTTTATAAGTCTTTAGGATTTAAAGAGATTGATAAAGAGTATTAATTGAAAAAAATTTAAGGTAAGAAAATGAAGATTATTGAAGGTAGGATTTTGGAGGGTTTTATGAAGTCAAAATTAATATTATTTTTAATATTACTATGTGTTTTAGGATATTTTATTTATTCATATCCTAGAAAAATACATATAGAAAGTGAAGGAATAACTTATAAGCTTAAAGGTAATTTAACTATTAAAGATACAACCTATCATAAAATGAATGTAAAAATAGGAAGTAATATTAGAAATTATATTGATTATTTAACTGATTCAGGTGATATGGATACCTTTGGGGAATTTTATAGTAATGATGCTTTCAGTGAAGTAACAATAATTGTTTATAATACTCAAAATAATAAGAAAAAATGGAGTACAAAGGATGGACGTTTAATTTCTTTTCCAGCAAAAAATAGATTAAAAGCTTATAATATAGCGAAAAAGTTATTACCATCACAAATATCTCAGATAAACTAAAGATATATGGTATTAACACTTAATAAAAATAGGTAATATAACATAAAGCGGCTAAACTTAGCCGCTTTATTAGGGTTATTAACATAAAACAATAATTTTATATGGTGTAGTTTGTGCTGGTATACTCCTTGTTGTTGGTCCATATATAACAACTAGATTCCGGTTTTTAGGACTTTTAATAAATGGCTGCCCGTTTTCTAGTAATATTTGAGTAGATGGAGATATATTTAATTTTAATGTATTATCACTACTTACTAAATCGTTGTCAAAATAGTCGACCTTTACATTATAAAATTGTGAAGCTTTTGACATGACAATTGCTTGTAGTTGAGGTGGATAAATCAAAGGAGTAGGTGCAAGAGCATCATAAAATCCAGTTACTGTATCTCCTACTTTAACTATTTCTTGATTTACAAAGTAAGTATCTGGAGAAACCACGAAATTTACTACTCCCCTGTTGAAATTTTCAACAGTAATTAATTTAGTACATCCTACCCTTCCTACACCTCCTCTCCAAAAATGATCTATCATAGTAATAACTCCAAAAAAGGATTTAAATGATTTCATAATTTAGCCCTCCATATATATTCTTTTCTTCTATCTACTAACAAAATATGCATTACTATAATTAAATGCCACTTTTGATAGTTAAATTTAGATATTTAATAGAAGGAAAATATTCATTTATAAAGAATTCCTTCATAGGAGGGAAATAATATGAATTTTTATGTTAATATAGTAAATGATACCATAAATTATATAGAAGAAAACATACAAGAGAGCTTGTCACTTGAAGAAATTTCAAGAAAATTTTGTATGTCTGAATTTCACTTTAATAGGATATTTAAAATTGTTGCAGGAAAGACTTTAAAGCAGTATATTTTAGGAAGAAAACTGACACTTTCCTTAGATCGTTTAAAAAGTAGTGATGAATCTGTAATTAATATTGCTTATGATTATGGTTTTGAATATCCAGAAGTTTTTAGTAGGGCATTTAAAAAACAGTTTGGAATTCCACCATCAACTTATAGGAAACAAAAATATAATGTAAATTTAGTTAAAGAGGCAACAATAATAGAAAGGGATATTATAAATTATAAAGGCATTCCTACTTTAAAAGGGAGTTTCGATTATTGTAATGCACTAGATTTAAAAGGTATTCCTGTAGAAGTAGATGAAAATAGTAAAGAATTTGAATCATTACTTAAATCCACTGGAGAAACCTTTTTAAAAAAATCGAAAAAAGTTAGTGGGTTAAATCACGATAAATTCTATACAGTAGTAAGTTGTAATGGAGAGGATAATGGAGAATATACAGTATTTTATGGCAAGGAGGCTAAATTCTCCAGTGATGAATCGAAATTTAAATCACGTATTGTTCCAAAAGGTTGGTATGCAAGCTTTTTATATAGTGGTGATATGTTTGATATAAGAGAAGTTTTCATTGATGACCTTTATAGATGGATAATGATAAAAGAGATTGAGCTTGAAATTAATGGAGTTGGAATGTTAAATATATATGATAAAGATTATTTTAATACAGGAAATGTTCAAATCTTAGTACCTATAAAGAATCCAAAATAAGTAGCAAGAAATGTCATGAAACTATGACTGAAAATAGCTAATATAGATATTAGCAGATTTAAATCTGTAAATATCTGTATTAGCTATTTTTTTTGAAAGGAGAGATTTTTATGAAAAGTTTAAAAGGAAAAGTTGCAATTGTTACAGGGGCAAGCAGAGGTGTTGGAAAGGGTATAGCGTTAGGCCTTGGCGAAGCTGGTGCAACTGTATATGTTACAGGCCGTACTGAAAAAGGTGAAATGTTACCAGAGTTTTTAAAAGAAACAAGTATACACACTACAGCAAAGGAAGTTACAAAACTAGGCGGTGTTGGAATTGCACATAAATGTGACCATTCTAATGATAATGAGGTTGAAGATTTGTTTAAACGGGTTACTTATGAACAAGGAAAGTTAGATATATTAGTTAATAATGCTTGGGGTGGTGGAATTCATGCAACTAAAGAGTATTTCTTTAATACGCCCTTTTGGAAACAACCAGTTTCTTTATGGGATGATAACTATACTGTAGGTTTAAGGTCAAATTATGTTGCAAGTAAATTAGCAGCTCAAATTATGACTAAAGAAAAAAATGGATTAATAGTTAATATATCCTTTTACGGGGGAAGAAGATATATGAATAATGTTTCCTATGGAGTATGTAAGGCAGCAGTAGATAGATTATCAAAGGATATGGCATATGAATTAAAAGATCATAAAGTATCTGTGTTTTCTTTATATCCTGGTCAAATTAGAACTGAGGGTATGATAGAATATGCTAAATATGATGATTCTGTAGATCTTAGTAAAATGGAGTCTCCACAGTTTGTAGGAAGGTGTATTAAAGCTTTGGCAACTGATAGTAATGCTATTAAGGATACAGGGAAAATACTTATAACTGCAGAGATAGCTAAGCATTATGGATTTACTGACATTGATGGAAAACAACCTAAATCACTAAGAAAAGAGTTATGGTAAATTTTCAAGTTAGAATTAATAAAAGCGACCATATTTTTGGTCGCTTTTGTTTGTGTGCCCAGTATGGGCACAGTCTATAGGGTGAAAGTCCCGAACACCGAAGGTGATTTAGGTGTTAGCTTAAGACAAGGGTGCCCACCGTGAGGTGGGATCTGAAGAAAGTCGGCGGCAAAATT
>VEND01000010.1 GCA_009711765.1 Bacillota bacterium
TAGTTACCTCCTTAAGCGCAACCATATTTTTACTGTAAATAGTTTGCATAAATTCTGTGGTATAGACATCATCTGACTTTCACCTACTCTATTATATCAAAAAAATTTATACTTTCTTATACAATAACAAAAATTATGGCATCTCTATTTGAGATGCCTTTTATTTTTATAATTTTTTATAGATATATTAAAAATGATATCATTGCCTTTTCTAAAAGATCTTTAATTTCACCTTTATTAAAAAATTTAATATTTATCCATCCTCTTTTGTTAGTATCATATTCATCCCCTTCTAAAAACTTACCACATATATATCCATTGCCTGTATTTGGATTTAATTCCCGTATAATAACTCTATCATTATACTTATAATTTATCCTTCCATTACTAATTTTGTACTTTGTAAGTTCCTCTTTTTCACTATATACATCAAATAATGATTCTTTATCTTTACATAGCGGTTGCATATATATCCCCCTTTTTAGTCTATATTTATAAATTTGATATATGGATAAATATACCTCTGATTACTTTTGTCGTATTAAATTGAAACAATATTAAATTTTATCTAAATTTGTAATAATCTAAGATATTAATAATTTTTTAAACTATCTTTATTTATTTCAAAATAATACTTAGCCCCATCTAGAAGCTCTTTTAAGTCATACCCCTTAAAGTATAGATTTAGTATTTCATTACACATATAATTTATTATTTTAAACACCTCTTTTCATTTTCTCTTCCTATAAACATATATATCATTTTACATTTATATTACTATACTCTGTGGATAATTAAGATATTTTAAACAAAAAAAAGCCTAATAACAGATATAATATCTGTTACTAAGCCTTTAGATAAATTAAATACAAAAGGTAATATAATCTCCATCATTTACTCTATATTTTGGTTTTACCTTTTTATCGTTTACTATAACTTTCCCCTTTTTTATTTTAGTTTGTATTTGATTTCTACTATAATCTAAAATATTATCTCCAAGTAATTTATCTAGTCTTTCATTTGCATTCCCATTAATAACTATTTTTATTTTTTTAAAGTTTTTTTCCTTGTATTTTTTAACTAATATTTTTTCTATGGAGACTTCTTTCTTTTCTAAATTAAAGTTTTCATCCTTTAAATATGAACTTGTACTAGACGTATTTATTTCGTTTAGCTCATTTACTTTACTAGATTTATATCTGTTTATAATTTTATTATAAGTATGTCCCTTACTACATTTATATATAGCATATTTAAATATACTTTTTCCATTTGCATTATGTCTTCTTAATAAAGAATCATAAAATGTTACTTTACTTTTACACCTAGGACAATACCTATATACTTTTTCAATTTCTCTTTGATTTAACTCCCAATAAAATATATTTTTTTCCATTAACCTTATCTCCTTTTTTACAGATAAGGCTACTAAATTTATAATATTCTATTTTAAACATATTACACCTTACCTGTTGTTATTTTTATATCTTTTAAACTCATTTGTTTTAAAAAATGGCATAAACCCACCTCCTATAAATAAAAAGACCATAGGCAAAAAAATGCCTATGGTCTATAAGCCATACTAAAATTAGCATGGCAAATTATTCTATATTATTTTTCAATATAGATGACCAAATTATGCAAATCTTAATCCCTAATCATTGTTTATAAAGGCACGACAAATAAAGGGCTATTATTTCCCTTTCAAATACCTTCTCAAATATTAAATTTGATTATTAAACAATGTTAAGAATTAATTTTCTCATAAAGTGTGTCACCCCTTCTTATATCTTCTATATTATATATTATTTCATATAATGTAAATTTTTACAATGTCAATATTATAATTATTATGCTTTTCTTTTCTAAACCTAGGTTTATATCCTAAGGGTGAAAACATAAAAAAAATAGTACTTAAAAACATAGCTATATTGATTATCCCTATTATCAGGGGACTATTTACTAATTTATCCTTTTTCAAATTAAATCACTCCTAGCAGTTATTTAATTATACTCATTTCTTATATTTTTAAAAAAAGTACTAACAAAGTAATATTATACTACTAAGTTAGTACTTTTTTAATTATTTAAAAGGGTGTTGTACATATTGGTTTAGTACTTAATGTAAATATTTTATTTATTTTTTCTAAATAGGATTTATCAGAAATACTAGCTAAACCTAATCTGTATAAAGAATTGAAATTAACTACCCCCATAAACATTGAAGAAAATTCTTTAATATCTAATGAAATCTCAACTTCATAATCCTCGGTATTATTTATTTTAGCTTTTCCGTTATCAAAATGTATAATAAAACTATCATTATTTTCTTTTAAAAAACCATCCCTTATATTTAATTTAAGCTTACATGTTTGATTATTAAAATCATGATTTTCTAGATTTTTAAACAATCCAATAATATCTATTATTCTATACATTAATCCTACCCCTTGTATATTACTTTCATGATATACAGAAGGTATAATATTATTAGTCCCATTAACAGGATTTTTCATCAAATGATAAAAATCTTCATCCTGTGTATTTAATATAATGTATCTTATCTGGTCATTTTGACTATGTAAAAAAGTCATTAATTCATCTAGTGCTTTATTATTCTCATAGATAAATTCAACTATATACATATCATTAATTAGAAAGCTATCACCTTCATTTTTATGAAATTTAAAAACTATATAGCCTTCTAGTTTTCCATTGTTTTTATAACCAATAATTCTATTTTCTGATTTAAATAACCCCTTAATTTCCATATCAGTTTTTTTCATCATTCCATGATTCTTTTCAAAATATCTATTATAACAATTTATAATATTTTCTTTATCACCTTTATCTAGGTAAGTAATATTCTTCTTTGAATCTCCTTTTTTAAAATTACAAGGCTTTATTTTATACTGATTTATTTTAGTACCGAATCCAAAGCCCATTTTTTTATAAAAATCATGTCTAAATGGATAAAGAGCTGCTAAATATGTTTCCTTTTCTCTGTAGTGTTTTAAATAATAAATAACAAGTTCCTTTGCAACTTTTTCTTTTTTATGTAGAAAATCAACTGCTACAGATCCTAATCCTCCAACCCTTAACTTTTTAGATGAAAAATTCATAACAAAGTCGTGAAGTAACATGCCTCCAAGTAACTTATCATCTCTATATAAACCATAAAAATTCTTTGTATTGTCGTTTCTTTGCAATTTAGAAAATCTTTCAACTGCATTTTTTATATCTTTTTCAGACTCAGCTTGCCCAGGATAGGCATTTCTTAAAATTTTTATTAATGATTTTAATTCACTTTCAGAAATTTTTTTTATTGTACTCATAAATTTTACCCCTTTATTATTTAAATTCTTTTATAAACTTACCATCTTTATAAAAGAGTTCACCATCAGCATATATTTTTCCTTCTTCTTTCATATCACATAACATATCCCAATGGATCCCTGATTCATTTTTCCCTCCTGTTTCCTTAATAGGAACTCCTCCTAAAGCAGCATGTACTGTTCCACCTATTTTTTCATCAAAAAGCATATTTTTAGTAAATTTCTGTATACCATAATTAGTCCCTATGGCTATTTCACCTAAAACTTTTGAACCATCATCAGTATCTAATAAAGCATGTAATAAATCTTCTCCCTTTGATGCAGTTGCTTTTATAACTTTTCCTTCTTTAAATTCTAATCTTATATCTTTAATCTCTTTACCTGAATATATCCCTGGATAACTAAATCTTATATGTCCCTCTACTGAGTCTTCTATAGGTGTTGTGAAAACTTCACCATCTGGAAAGTTTAATCTTCCATCACAGTTAATCCATTTTCTACCTTTGATTTTCATCTTTAAATCAGTGTCCTTTGAAACTATATGTAATGTTTCTTTAGTATTTAAAAATTTACATATCTTTTCTTGCTCTTTTGAAATTTTTTCCCATTCACCTATTGGATTATCTGTATCAAGCAAACCAGCTTCAAATACAAAATCTTCATATTCATCAAGACTCATATTAGCTTCCTGGGCACTGGCATTTGTAGGAAACATCGTTCCACACCATTTTTGATCTTTGCCCATTCTTTCCATAACTTTAATTGTTATATCCCTAGTTGCTGCTGATCTTTTTTTTAGTTTCTTTGAATCAACATTTGAAAGTGACTTTTCATTATAGCCACCCCATAAAGATAATCTCGCATCATAATTTTCAGAATAAAATTTTAAATAAGGACTAACATGCTCGATTTGATCATCATTAGCTTCTTTAAAAAATATTTCTTTTAATCCATCTAACATGATCTTTGTATCTACATGGGCACCTTTTTTTATTGCTTCTTTGTATACTGCTTTAATAAGTGGTTGTGATATATCATACCCTTCAATTAATAAATGTTCTCCCTTTTTAATTTTAAGTGAATAATTTACAAGTAAATTTGCTAATTTTTTTATTCTCTGATCTGCCATTTTTATCCCCCTTATTAGTAAAATATAATTTATTAGACTCTCTAAATATTATGGTAAAGTATCCCTCTGCCTTTGTCAATATATTCTGAAAATACCACTAACTTTTATTAATTCTCCCTTTTTTATATTAATACTAAATTACTACTCTTTGTCATTTTGTCAATTTTTTATCAACTTTTTAAATTTAAAATTGACTTATAATTATTAGTATGCTATATTGTATCTAGAATTTAAAAAGTTAGGTAGCTTATAGCTTTAAAAAGGGAAAGAGGTGAAAAGCCTCTGCAGCCCCCGCTACTGTAAGTAGTATGAAATCTTCAATAACCACTGGGAAACCAGGAAGGAGAAGAGAGTAAAATGATCTACAAGCCAGGAGACCTGCCTATCTTTTAATGGAGTATACCTTCGGAGGGAAGGTTATACTATAGAACGCTATAACTACGATATGTTTCTATAGTATACTAACCTGACCATACTAAGGTCAGGTTTTTTATTTACCTTCACTCTTAAAAATTTTAAAAAGGAGTGGTGAAAAATGAGAAATTCTAAATTATTTATTCTAGCATTTGTATCATTAACTTTAATGGCTCCAAATTTTGTTTATGCCATGCACATTATGGAAGGATTCTTACCTCCTATTTGGGCTATTATCTGGACAATTGTAGCACTTCCCTTTGTAATTAAGGGTTTTTCTAATGTGAATAGTATTGTTAAAAACGAGCCTGATAAAAAACTATTATTAGCTTTAGCAGGAGCCTTTGTATTTGTACTATCAGCATTTAAAATTCCATCAGTTACAGGAAGTTGTTCCCATCCTACAGGTGTAGGATTAGGTGCTATTTTATTCGGTCCAACAGCAATGAGTGCAATAGGTGTTATTGTGTTATTATTTCAAGCTTTACTATTAGCCCATGGTGGCATAACTACACTTGGGGCAAATACTTTTTCCATGGCTATTGTAGGACCTTTAGTATCCTTTGGTGTTTATAAACTTATGAAAAAAAATGGGGTTAAAAGTACAATTTCAGTATTCTTTGCAGTAAGTTTAGGTGATTTAATTACATATGTAGTAACTTCATTACAATTAACATTAGCCTATCCAGATCCTAGCGGGGGATTTATTGCATCTTTAGGTAAGTTTTTATCTATATTTGCTTTAACTCAAATACCCCTTGCTATTGCAGAAGGTTTACTTGCAGTTATTGTTTATAATTTAATTGTTGAATATAAAAAAGAAGGGGGACTTGCAATTGAAAACATTTAATAAAAATATTATTTTATTAGCTTTAGTTATTATAATAGCAACTCTACCTTTAATAATAAAAAGCGATGCAGATTTTGGGGGTGCCGACGGTGAAGCAAAAGGAGTAATTACTGAAATTGCTCCAGATTATAAGCCTTGGTTTTCACCTATTTGGGAACCACCTAGTGGTGAAATAGAAAGTGTTTTATTTTCATTACAGGCTGTAATAGGTTCAAGCATTATTGCCTTTTATTTTGGATATATGAAAGGAAAGAGAAAAAGTGCTAATAATTGATACCTACGCTTATACTAATAAATTAAAAGATACTAATCCTATGCTTAAATTTTTCTTAAGCATGGGATTATTGTTTACTGCTATAATTATAAAAAATATTGCTATTGAGTCTTTCATTATATTTTTTATGGCTTTTTTTACTATTTTTATAGCTAAAATTCCCCTTAAAAGTTACTTTTATATGCTAATATTACCCTTAAGTTTTCTTTTATTAAGTATTTTAGGTATCTTAATTTCTGTTTCAAAGGTTAATGTTAATTATTTATGGTCTATTGATTTATTTAATCTTTATTTTGGTATATCAAAGGCTACTTTATTTACAACAAAACACTTATTATTTCGTTCTATTTCAGCCCTTACATGTACTTATTTCCTAGTGTTAACAACACCTATGAATGATTTAATATTAGTATTTAAAAAGCTTAAATTACCCATAGTTTTTTTAGAGATGAGCATTTTAATATATAGATTCATTTTTATATTTTTAGAAGAAGCTAAAGAAATTCATATAGCTCAAGAATTAAGATTTGGATATTCAAACTTTAAAAATAGCTATAGATCTATATCCTCTTTAATTGCTTCTTTATTTATAAGGATATTTAAAAGATATGAAGATATGAAATATTCCCTTGCCATGAAAGGATTTAATAACCAATTTCATATATAAACGAAGGTGATATAATGATAAAAATGGAAAATGTAATGTATAAGTATAAAGATAATACAGTGGCATTAAATAATATAAACTTTGATTTAGATAAAGGAAATATAATAGGGTTAATAGGTTCAAATGGAGCAGGTAAAACCACTTTAATATTAAATTGCGTTGGTTTATTAAAACCTAATAAGGGTAATATCACTTTTAATAAAAAAGAGTTAAAATATAATAAAAAATTTCTTTTAAACTTAAGAAACCATGTGGGTGTTGTTTTTCAAGATCCTGATAGGCAAATTTTTTATTCTAAAGTTTATGATGACATTGCATTTGGTCCTAGAAATCTAGGTTTAAATGAATCTGAAGTAAAAAAAAGAGTAGATTATGCATTAAAAATGGTTAATGCTGAAAAATTCAAAGATAAGCCTGTTCATTTTTTAAGCCATGGGCAAAAGAAAAGAGTAGCCATTGCAGGTGTTCTTGCCATGGATAATGATGTGATTTTTTTCGATGAACCAACTGCTGGATTAGATCCTGATATTACTGAAAAAATGATAGCTTTATTAAAAAGAATATCTAATGAGGGTAAAAAATTAGTAATATCTAGTCATGATATGGATTTGATATATAACCTATGTGATTATTCTTATGTATTAAATGAGGGTGAAATAATAGGTTCTGATAAAACTAATAAAATATTTTTAAAAGAGGATTTAATTAATAAAGCAAAGCTTAAACAACCTTGGCTTGTAAGACTTCATAAAAATTTAAATATCCCACTTTTTAAAAGTGAAAAAGCACTTTATAGTTTTTTTAACCAAAGAAGTGAATCATTCTTTAGCTAAAATTAAACAAATCAATAAAAAATACCCTATAAGCTAAACTAATACTTAATCTATAGGGTATTTTTTATTAACTTTTTATAGTTATATGTTCAAAGCTCTCTTTACTAAAATATCTGCTAATAAGGCTTCTACCCCTATAGGTTTTCCTAATTTAAATTCAACATCCTTATACTTATCGGAAAGTTCTTTTAATATTTCAGGTATGTCTTCTTTAATATGTATACCTTCATATAAAAAATATGGAATAACTTTAATTTCTTTAACATCTTCATTTACTATTTCTTTAACTACTTCAGGAATAGAAGGTTTGCAACTTTCCATATGGGCTCCCTTAACTAAACAATCCAATCTTTTCTTTACCATTTCAACAACCTGATTAAATGTTTCTTGTGCCTTATCTGATCTACTTCCATGTCCTACTATTAATACTGCTTTATTCATATCCTATACCTCCTAATTTTTCTCTAAAAAATTAATAATTTCATTTTTATCATAAAAAATATTTTCATAATTCATTTTAGGCCGTTTTATTAAAAGTATCTTTACCCCCATATCTATAGCAGCTTGTACTTTTTCCTTTGTTCCTCCTATTAATCCACTATCCTTAGTTAATATATATTTAATAGAATACTCCTTATAAATAGCTTTATTAAATTCCTTTGAAAATGGTCCTTGAAGACCAATTATTTTTTTAGGTTTAAAACCTAAAAAAACACATTTTTCTACTACCCCTTGTGTTGGCAATACCCTTACATATAGCTTATCTTTATTTAAATGTTTAAACTTTTCTAAATGATTACTCCCAATTGTTAATAAGATATTATCATTAATTTCATCTATTCTTTTTGCTGCACTTTTAAATGATGAAAGCTTCTCTACTCCTTTATAATTAATTTTAGGTCTTTCATATCTTGTATATAAAATACTAGCTTTTTTAGATGCATTAATTGCGTTTATAGAAACTTCCTTAGCATAGGGATGTGTAGCGTCCACTAATTGCTTTATATTATTATTTATTATAATATCTATCATATCTTTTTCATTTAACCTTTTAGATATTATTTTTAAATTCTTACTTTTCTTAAAAAGGCTTCCTCCATATTTAGTAGCTGTTGTAGCTAAAACTTTTTTATTTCTTTTTAGTAACTTATAAACAATTTCTCTTCCATCTTTAGTTCCAGATAACACAAGTATCAAACTGTGTACCCCCTAGGAGTAACTATTCTTCCATCTTTTATATAAGTATTAGAATTACCAACTATAACTGTTGTAAGCATATCTATATTAAACTTAAGCATATGCTTAAGGGTAGTTACTTTAACCTCTTCACCTTCTCTTTTAGCGTTTCTAACTATCCCTACTGGCGTTGTATCATCCTTATATTTTAATAATATATCCCTAGCTATCTCTATATGCTTTTGTCTTCCTTTACTTTTAGGATTGTATATAGATACAACAAAATCCCCTTTAGCAGCACAATGTAATCTCTTTTTAATTAATTCCCAATCGGTTAATAAATCACTTAAACTAATTACTACATAATCATGCATAATAGGTGCCCCTAAACTAGATGCTGCTGCATTTGCTGCACTTATTCCTGGTACAATTTCAACTTCAATATTCTTATTTTCCTTCATATAAACCTCTAACATAATACCTGCCATTCCATAGACTCCAGCATCCCCACTACTTATAAGGGATACTATCTTCCCTTCATTAGCCTTTTTTAATGCTCTTTTACATCTATCTACTTCTTTTCTCATTCCTGAAGATAAAACCTTTTTATCTTCTAATAAATCTTCTATTAATTTTATATATGTCTTATATCCTACTATAACATCCGATGATTTAATAGCTTTAACAGCCTTAGGAGTTGTATATTCTCTGCCTCCAGGACCTAATCCTATAACATATATTTTACCCTTTTTATTCATTTGAATTTTCCTCCCATACTGACAGTGTTATGCCATCATATGCTTTTTTTTCTAATAAACATTTCCCTTTATTTGAAGTGATAAATCCACATGGCTCGCATACAGCGCCAACACCTATGGATTTTTTTACAAACTCTGATGTTTTAAATTTATTTTCTATCTTTTTTATTTTTTCTCTATCTATAATTTTTAGTTCTGCATTAAAATATCTCGCTGCTTTAATAATACCTATTTCATTTATTTTTACATCAACTGTAGTTATACTTTTAATTGCTTTTTTATTTAAATTTAATTTTTCTAAGGCCATATAAATAGCCTTAATAATATCTTTACTTTTCTTTCCTTTTTTACAACCAATTCCCACTACTATATTTTTAGGAATTAATTTAACATAATTTTTATATTCTATCATTTTATTTTTATTTGTTATGTAAATAATACCCAAAACATCTTTTTTATTAAATTTATCAAGATAAATATTCTTAGCTAGCTTTGTATTTACCTTTATATCACTAATTAATCCTACAGGTTCTTCATTTACTATTAATGAAGTTATATCCTTAGCCTTAGTCATATCATCAATTAAACAATTTAGTTTCATTGCTAAAGTATCAACGGCTATAGTTTTTTTAACATCCGAAGCTGTTGTTATTACTGGTGTAGCGTTAATTTTATCTGATAGAAACAAAGCCTTTTCATTTGCTTTACCTAAATGGCCTGATAATAAACTTATAACAAAATCTCCTTTTTCATCCATTACTAATATTGCTGGGTCCTTTGTTTTACTTTCTAAATACTCTCCTATTACCCTCACTACTATTCCAGTTGCCATAATAAAAATTAAAGTATCATATTTAAAAAATATCCTTCCTACAAACTCCTTTAAACTTCCATTAATACTTTTAACAGTTTTATCATTTAATTTAGATAGTGTATATATATCTATAGTTGGTAACTTTTTTTTAATTTCCTTTGCTTTAATTAATGCACCCTTTGTAAGGGTTATAACAGCCCATTTCACTTTTTAGCACTCCTGTATTCATGGCTAAAGTTTTTATCATAAAGTTTAGATAGTGCATATTCATCCCCTAAAAAATCTCCAACTAAAATTTGAGCTGTTTTTGTTATATTAGCTTCTTTAACCTTATTTGCTATATTTTTAAGTTTTCCTTTAACAATTATCTGATCCTTCCAAGTTGCCCTTTGAACAACTGCTACTAAAGTATCTTCAGAATAATGTTTAGTAAGCTTATCTACTACATCTTCAATCATATGTACTGAAAGAAATATTGCCATAGAAGCTTTATGGGATGCTAAGCTTTCTAGATTTTCTAACTTTGGTACTTTAGTTCTACCTTCTAACCTTGTACATATAACAGTTTGAGAAACCTCTGGTAGTGTAAATTCTTTTTTTAATTGAGCAGCTGATGCTACAAATGAACTTACTCCAGGAATAACTTCACATTCAATATTATCCCTTTTTAGTATATCTATTTGCTCTCTGATAGCTCCGTATATACTCGGGTCTCCTGTATGGACTCTAGCTACTAATTTACAATTTTCTACTCCCTTTTTAATAACATCAATAACTTCTTCTAAATTCATTTTTGCACTATTAAAAATTTCACTATCCTTCTTTCTACAACCTAAAATCTCTTTATTAACTAAAGAGCCTGCATAGATAATTATATCTGCTTTTTTAATAATATTTTTTCCCTTTACAGTAATAAGATCAGGATCTCCTGGTCCAGCACCTACTATATAAACTTTTTTCATAATAAACCTCCTAAATTTTATTTTTCTTAACTATAACTGTAGATAAATATGGTACTTTTTCATTCTTCAAACGATTAATATCAGTTACTACTTTCTCTTTATCAGTTCCACTTTTAGATACCATAACAAAATTATTTTCATATCCCTTTTTTATAAGAACCTCAGCTATTTTTTTACTAGCATGGGATGGTTTCATTATTATCACATTATCGTAATTATCTAAAAAATTTTCAAGTTTATTTGCATCCTTTCTAAGGGGAAGAATACCTATTGTTTCTTCACTGGTAGCTAAAGGGATATTTAAATTATTAGCTATTGATGAAAAAGATGTTATTCCTGGTATAGTATTTATTAAAACATCCTTTTCTTTTAAATGAGGTAATAAATACATATAAGTACTATATACTGAAGGATCCCCTAATGTTAAAAATGCAACATCTTTTCCACTCTTTAATTTTTTATATATTATATCTGAGTTTTCTTTCCACTTTTTTTTAAGAACATTTTCATCATAGGTCATAGGAAAAGTTAATGGTAAAATCTCTACATCATCTTTTAAATATTCACTACATATATTTAATGCAATGCTTCCCTTTCCTTTAACACTTTCTGGACAAATAATAATATCAATTTCTTTTAATATCTTCGTTGCTTTAATAGTTAAAAGTTCTTTATCTCCAGGTCCTACACCTATCCCATAAAATTTACCTATCATATTATCTCCCCTTATCTGCTGATATTATATAAATTGGATTATTTGCTTTTAGCATTGTTAAATTGGCTAAATCTTTTCCCTTAGAAACTCCTATTTGGGTTAATTCTATATCTTTAAAATTATTCTCCTTAAGATATTTCATAGCCTTATATAAATTTTCTATGGTTATAGTATTTATAACTATGCGTCCATTTTTATTAAGATTTTTACTAAGCCAAATAATAATCTCTCTCATCTTACCTCCGCTACCACCTAATATTGCTTTATCGACAGTTGATATATTTTCTAAATCTATAGGAGCAATACCCTTTATAGGTTTTATATTACAAACATTAAATTTTTTAATATTTTCTTTTATTAAATTAATTCCTTCTTCTTTTCTTTCTATAGAATAAACTTGTCCTTTCTTTGCCTGTAATGAAGCTTCAATTGACAAAGAACCTGTCCCAGCCCCTATATCTAGGATAATATCCTTTTCTAAAATTCTTAATTTACTTATACTAACAGCCCTAATTTCTTCTTTAGTCATCGGAACTTTACCTCGAATAAACATACTATCTGGTATCCCTGGGGTATTATATGGCCAATTAGTCATCTATAATCACCACCACACACATATTAAAATCCTTTAATTTACTTATTTTTTTGGGACTTCCCTTTGTTATTTTTTCATTATCATAGGATAGATTTTCTCCTACATAAACAGTCCTATTATTTAGATTATTTTTTAATAATTTTTCTGATATTTTATTAGGTGTTAACTTATTATCTGTTAAAAATCCAACCTTTTTATAATCTTTAACCATCTTAATAAAATCTTCTTTTCTCCCATGTAAACTACTTATGTAAGCATCATCCCAAGTTTCACCTATTTTAGAAAACATATATTGCATAGAACTTATACCTGGTATTACTTCTATTTTATTACTCTCTATATATCTTTTTAAAAATTTAAGTAAACTATAAAAACCTGTATCCCCTGAAACTATAACAGCAATTTTTTTCTTATTATAATTCTTTTTTATATAGTCAATAATCTTATTTAAGTTACTATTTATTAAATGAACCTCTTTTTTATTAGTATTTATACTTTCTATATTTCTTTTTCCTCCAATAATTATTTCAGATTCTTTTATTACCTCTTTTGCCCTAGGCGATATATAATCTGGATGTCCTGGACCTAAGCCTACAACAGATATCTTATTCATTTTTATACTCCTCTAATAATTTTTTTCCATAACTACAAGACCCTAAATACCCTTGTTCCTGTGAAAAGATCACACTACCAATTTTTAAGCTATCATTAGTTCTTTCCCTACATTTTTCTGTGATTTTTTCAGCTATTTGATTAAAAATATCTTCATATCCAAAATCTTTTATGTATTTTGTGGCTTCTTCAGTTGTTATACTTTTCATTATTTTTTCTATTAAATTTTGAGAAGCCCCCATTAAAGCACAATAAGCAGATAAAATTTCCATTCTTCCATCGGCCATCTTACTATGGGTATTAAATATACCACCAGCCACTTTTACCATTTTACCTATATGACCTATGAAAAGTATTTCTTTTATATCATATTCTTTAGCCTTATCTATCATATATCCAATAAAATTACTTGTTTTTACAACTTCTTTATTAAGATTTCTACTCTTAGAAAAATCCCTTCCATAATTCCCCGGAGTAAAAATAATTTTTTTCACTCCTTTTTCTTTTAATATTGATAATTCTAATGCTAGAGACTCTTTAAATGCATCCTCTGACATTGGCTCTACTATACCACTTGTTCCTATTATAGATATACCACCTACTATACCAAGCTTAGGATTAAATGTTTTTTTAGCAATTTCTTCACCTTTAGGTATAAATATCTCAATACTTACTCCTTTATTAGTAGGTAAAACTTCTTTAACTTCCTTTTTTATCATATTTCTTGGTACAGGATTAATAGCTTTATCTCCAATTTTCACAGCTAATCCAGGCTTTGTTATTTTACCTATACCTTTACCCCCTGTAATAGTAATCTTTTTAGTATGTGATTTAATTGCTTTAGCATATATTTTTATACCATCTGTTATATCAGGATCATCTCCGCTATCCTTTTTTATAGCACAACATGTATATTTTTCATTTATAAAAGGCTCTTCAACTTTTAAATCTAATATCCATCCCTTAGGTGTATTAATTTTTATATTATCAACTTTTTTATTTAAAAAAAGCATTTTTGTAGCTGCCTTAGCCGCTGCTGCAGCACAGGAACCTGTAGTATATCCATAGTGAAGCTTTTTTCCATTTTTCACTATAAAACGTTTCATATAATCCTCCTTTAAATAAGGTATAAAAGTGCATTTACTATTGATGCAGCTACTGTACTTCCACCCTTTCTTCCCCTAGTTATAATATAAGGGATACCTAAATTTCTTATTATTTCCTTAGATTCTTCAGCTCCAACAAAACCTACAGGTACTCCTATTATAAGATCAGGATTAGCTTTATTTTCCTTTATTAATTTCTTTAATACAAATAATGCAGTAGGTGCATTTCCTATTGCAAATATCTTAATATCTTTATCTATAGCCTTTTCTATAGAAACCATTGACCTAGTTATATCTCTTTTTTTAGCTTCTTTTGAAACATCTTCATCATGGACAAAATTACAAATTTCTCCTCCTAAGGAAGATAGCTTCCTTTTATTTATACCTGAATATACCATTTTGGTATCTGCGTATATATTACTCCCTTTCTTTAATGCTTTAATTCCATTCTCTATAGCTTTAGGATGTATTTCTAAAATATCAGCATATTCAAAATCCGCCGTTGTATGTATAACTCTTTTTACTATTTTAGCTGTTTTATAATCAAAATCTTTTCTTCCTAATTCCTCTGTAATTATTTCAAAACTTCTTTGCTCTATTAGTTGTGGATTTTTTATATATTTCAAATTACCCCTCCTTAATATTTTACTTATAAGCAATAAAAAAAGCACATAGAGAAAACTATGTACTAATCCTTAAAACTGTTTAAGAACTATACACTTCCCTCCGAAGTTATAGAAAAACTCGTTTTAAGGCAGGTCTCCTGGCTTGCAGATCAATTTACTCTCTTCACCTTCCCAATATAGTGGATTTTGAAGATTTCATACTTGCTTACAGTAGCGGGGGCTGCAAAGGTTTCTCACCTTTTTCCCTCTTAGCTTTAAAAGCACCTTAAAAACTATTTAATTTTATTCCTTTAATCACTATAATTATAATTTAGAAATAATTGTTTGTCAATTGACAAAGTTCTATTTAGAAACTTCATACTTATTAGAGATATATTCATGTATTGCTTTTGCTACCTTTTTAGAGTAATGAGAAGCTTCTACAACTGTTCTAGCCCCTGTTACTACATCTCCTGAGGCAAATATCCCCTCTCTAGTTGTTCTTCCGCATTCATCTGTTACAACTAAACCTTTATTACTTGTATTTATTCCCTTAGAATTTGAGACTATATTTGCTTTAGGTCCCTGACTTACAGCGATAATAGTAGAATCACATTTAAATAAACTTTCAGAATTTTTAATGTTAACTAACTTTTCTTCATTATCAACTTTTACTTTTTTTGTTTCTATATATTTTACACCTTCATCGGTAAATTCTATAGGTGATTCGTAAAATAAAAATTTAACTCCATCTATTTTAGCATACTCTATTTCATGATTCATAGCAGACATATCCTCTCTGCCTTTTCTATACATTATATATACTTCCTTTGCTCCCTTTCTAAGGGCTGTTCTTGCAACATCCATAGCAACATTACCTGCTCCTATAACACATACTCTATCCCTTAAATTATAAACTTCAGGATTTTTTAAATAATCTATAGCAAAATGTACATTACCTAAACTTTCACCTTTTATATTTAATTTATTAGGTTTCCATACACCTGTTCCTATAAACAAAGCATCATAACCATCTCTAAAAAGATTATCTACCGTTATAACAGGTCCTATAAGAGTATTAGGTCTTATTTTTACATCTAGTTCAATTAACTTTTCTTTTAATCTTTCTAATATGTTTTTAGGGAGTCTAAAATCAGGTATCCCATATCTTAAAACTCCTCCTATTTTATCATGGGCTTCAAAAATAGTTATATCATATCCCTTTAATGCTAAAATAAAAGCTATCGTTATACCTGCAGGACCTGAGCCTATAATCCCTATTTTTCCTTTTAATTTTTCCTTTGGCTTTAAATCTAGAATATCTAAACTATAATCTGAAATATAATTTTCTATTGAACTTATTTGTACAGGACTTGACTTTTTACCTAATATACAATGACCTTCACATTGTTTTTCATGTGGACAAACTAAAGAACAAACCACAGATAAAGGATTATTTTTAAAAAGAATTTCCCCTGATTTATTAATATCGCCTTCTAATAATAACCTTATAAACTCTGGAATTTCTGTATTTATAGGACATCCTTCAACACATTTAGGTTTCTTACATTGAAGACATCTCTTTGCTTCATCTACTATGTGTTCTCCCATATTATCATCTCCTAATATTAGTTTCAATAAATTATTATAATATTATTACAAAACAACTATTTTATCAACATTTTTTTAATTCTCTAATAAATATACCCTTAAATTTTTATTTTATTTTCAAAATAACAAAATTTATATTGCTTTTGTTAATATGGTTGTGTTAAAATTAATAAAACAATTTGATAGCGCTGGATGAAGTTTATGGAAGTTTTAAACAACCGTAATCGGACAGCCCTCTGGAGAGACTCTCTTGAGCACCGAAGGGGCAAACCATATATTGGTGAAACTCTCAGGTAAAAGGACAGGGGTATGAAGATTTTCTTAAGCTTATTTTTTCTGTTAGCTTTTATATCTTTATAACCTTTAAAACCTCAAGAGACTCTATCATTTGATAGAAGTCTCTTTTTATTATGTAAAATTTTATAAAAAATTAAAAAGGAGAGAAAAAATATGAAAGCAGTTATTACAGTTATTGGAAAAGACAAAATAGGTATAATTTCAAAAGTTACCACAGTTTTATCTAAAGAAAAAGTAAATATCCTAGATATTAGTCAGACTATTTTACAGGACTACTTTACTATGTTAATGCTTGTAGATTTAACTAAACTAAACATTTCTTTAAACCAATTAAATAATATTCTTAATAAAGAAGGGAAAAAGGTAGGAGTTTCAGTAAAAATACAACATGAAGATATATTTAATGCGATGCATAAACTATAAGATGGGAGTTAAAAATATATGAATGAATTTAATAAAATTATGGAAACTATTAAGATGATAGAAAAAGAAAACCTTGATATTAGAACCATAACCATGGGAATATCTCTACTTGACTGCTGTAGTTCAGATGGAAAAGAATCAAGACAAAAGATTTATGATAAGATAACAAAAAAAGCTGAAAATCTAGTAAAAGTAGGTAATCAGATAGAAACTAAGTATGGCATTCCTATTATTAATAAAAGAATATCTGTAACTCCAATTTCATTAATAGCCCAAGCAAGTAATGATACTAATTACGTAGAATATGCAAAGGTGATTGATAAAGCAGCTAAAACTGTGGGAGTTGATTTTATTGGAGGTTTTTCATCTTTAGTTCAAAAGGGTTACTCAAAGGGTGATAAGTTATTAATTGATTCAATTCCTCAAGCCCTATATGAAACTGAAAAATTATGTTCATCTGTTAATATAGGTGATACAAAATCTGGTATAAATATGGATGCTGTAAAACATATGGGAGAAATTATAAAAAAGACTGCTTACCTAACAAGAAACAATAACAGTATAGGCTGTGCTAAACTTGTAGTCTTTTCTAATGCTGTTGAAGATAATCCTTTTATGGCAGGAGCTTTTCATGGTGTGGGAGAAGCAGATTCTGTAATTAATGTTGGAGTGAGTGGTCCAGGAGTTGTGAAAGCTGCCCTTGAAAAAGTCAAAGGAGAAAGCTTTGATACTGTTTCTGAAACAATAAAGAAAACTTCATTTAAAATTACAAGAGCAGGCCAATTAGTTGCAAATGAAGCATCTAAATTATTAGATGTCCCCTTTGGTATATTAGACTTATCCTTAGCCCCTACACCCGCTGTAGGAGATAGTGTTGCAAGAATTTTAGAAGAAATTGGTATCGAAAACTGTGGAGGACATGGAACTACAGCCGCTTTGGCATTATTAAATGATGCAGTTAAAAAGGGAGGAATAATGGCCTCTTCCCATGTAGGGGGTTTAAGTGGAGCTTTTATTCCAGTAAGTGAGGATGAAGGAATGATAAATGCCGTAAAGGCTGGTTCTCTTAATATAGAAAAATTAGAAGCTATGACCTGTGTTTGTTCTGTAGGCCTTGATATGATAGCTATACCGGGGGATACTCCATCTTCAACAATATCAGCTATTATAGCTGATGAAGCAGCTATAGGAGTTATAAACAAAAAAACCACGGCAGTAAGAATAATTCCTGCATATGGTAAAACAGCTGGTGATGAAATTAAATTTGGAGGACTTTTAGGTAAGGCTCCTATTATGGCTGTAAGTAAATTTTCAAGTGAAAACTTTATTCAAAGAGGTGGAAGAATACCAGCCCCTGTTCATAGTTTTAAAAATTAAGGCTAAAAGGTCTAATATTTTAATGTTAGACCTTTTATTAATACTCAAAAAAATTGAATACTTAAACAATTTTCAGAAAAATTAAAATATACAGATTTTTTTATTGACAAGGTATAAAAATCTTGTTAGGATATTAAATAATTAAAATATTTCATATCAAAGCTGTGATGGAGAAGGTTATTCATAAAGTGAGTTTACAGAGAATCGATATTTGCTGAGAATCGATAACAAACAATGAATAAATATCACTCCAGAGTTGTATTTCTGAAAAGATAGTAAGAAATACCGATTAGCCCCGATAAAAGGCTTAGGTTTGTTAGAACCGAAAAGAGGCATTTTTAAATTAAGGTGGTACCACGGGTATATAACTCGTCCTTGAAAATTTTTTTTCAAGGACGAGTTTTTTTATTAAAAAGGAGGATGAACTAATGATAAGTAAAGATAGTAAAAAAGGTAAATTAAACAAACAATTATTAACTTTAGAAGATGTTAATTCAGCAAAGGAAACTTTAAAGGGGGTTTCAAGGAAAACAGATCTTATATATAGTTCTGTCTTTAGTGATGAATGTAGTAATGAAGTTTATATTAAACCTGAAAATTTACAAGTTACAGGAGCATTTAAAATAAGAGGGGCTTATAATAAGATTGTTAAATTAAGTGATAATGAAAAGAAAAGAGGAGTAATTGCTTCCTCAGCAGGAAATCATGCCCAAGGAGTTGCATATGCTTGTGAAAAATTAGGAGTAAAGGCAACAATAGTTATGCCTAAAACTACTCCCCTAATTAAGGTAAATGCAACTAAGGCCTATGGAGCTGATATCGTATTATTTGGTGATTGCTATGATGATGCTTATAATGAAGCTAATAGACTTAAGGATAAACATAATTATGTTTTCATCCATCCCTTTGATGATTTAGATGTGATTGCAGGACAAGGAACAATTGCTTGTGAAATTATTAAAGATTTAAAGGATGTAGATCAGATTATGGTCCCGATTGGTGGTGGAGGTCTTATAAGTGGAATAGCCTTTGCTGCTAAAAAGCTTAAACCCAGTATAAAAATAATAGGTGTTGAGCCTGAAGGGGCTAAGGCTATGAAAGTTTCTGTAAAAGAAAATAAAATAATGAATTTAGACGGTGTTAATACTATAGCTGATGGAGTAGCAGTAAAAAAACCTGGAAGCTATACCTTTGAAATAATTAGAGATTATGTAGATGAGATTATTACAGTTTCAGACTATGAAATAATGGAAGCCCTTTTATTATTAATAGAAAAGCATAAACTTATTGCAGAAAATGCAGGTGTATTACCTTTAGCTGGTTTGAAAAAAATAAATAGTATAAATAAAAATACTGTTTGCCTTATAAGTGGTGGTAATATAGATGTCGTCACAATATCATCAATGATTAATAAAGGGTTAGTTTCTAGGGGAAGATTATTCTGTTTTTCTGTTGAACTTCCAGATACTCCAGGGGAATTATTAAATATATCTAAGATACTAACAAAATTAAAAGCTAATATTATAAAGCTTGATCACAATCAATTTAAAACCCTTGATAGATTTATGGATGTACAACTTGAAGTTACTGTAGAATGTGATGGTCACAAGCATGTAGAGGAAATTATATCTGAATTAAATAAAACTGACTATAAAATTACTAGGGTTTATTAGAAAAATAAATCCTAGGTTAAAGCTCTATTATTCAAAAATAAATGGATGATAGAGTTTTATATATGGAAATAATATATACTATTAAAAACTATCTTATGTTATACTAATTAGGAAAACTTTTGATAAGGGAGGTACTTTATGAAAAAATACAGGGGAAAAATACTTTTAGGATTATCTTTAATATTACTGTCTTTAATAATTTATTATGCTCATTATTATGTATTTAAAGATCTACACCATATATTGATATTTGGTTTTGAACATATAGCTTTTATACCTATAGAAGTCTTACTTGTTTCATTAATTATTGAAGGCTTTATTGAAAAACGTGAACAGGCTCATATAATGGAAAAATTAAATACTTTGATAGGACTTTTCTTTAGTCAACTAGGGTTAGATTGTTTAAAAAGCTTTGTTAATGCAGACTTTGGTGTTGAGAAAATAAGTAAAGAAGTCATTATAACAAATGAATGGACAGAAAAAGACTTTAAAAAAATAACAAAGAAAATACAAAGTTATGAATATAATATTGACATTAATAAGATTGACTTACAAAAGTTAAAGGATTTTTTAAACTCAAGAAGAAGTTTTCTTATGAGAATGATGCAAAATTCCAATTTATTAGAACATGAAACTTTCACTGAATTATTAAAAGCTGTATTTCATCTTCAAGAAGAACTTAATTTTAGAATAAATGTAGCTGAAATTAAACAAAAAGATAAAGATCATTTAGAAGGAGATATTAAAAGGGTATATGAACTACTAGCCTATGAGTGGATTATATATATGAAATATTTAAAGGAAGAATACCCTTATATGTTTGTAACAGCTATGATACATAACCCTTATGATACTAGAGATGAAGAAACTATAGAAGAGAGTATAAAAAAAGCAAATAAGAAAAATAAAGTGTATTAATTTAGAATAGCCCCACGTTGTTTAATTTAAAACAACCGGGGCTATATTTAAGTTATTTTGATAAAAGTTTATATTTTAAAAATCTAATTAGCCATTTCTTTCTCTGTTAAGAATATACCCTTTTCATAAGCTTTAGAATTTATTTCTTCAGTTCCTCTAGGAACTCTACTAAGTATTGCTTTTTTTAAAGATTCTTTACTTACTACTTTTGCTTTTGCATTTAATGCTCCTAATGCTACAATATTAGCAACTAAGCTTGTTCCTATATCCTTTGTAGCAGTATCCATTATTGGTAATTGAACTATATCTATATCCTTTCTATCTGGAAGGTTTACATTACTATCTATAATTAAAGTACCTCCCTCTTTTAAAGTGCTAATATATTTTTCACAGGCTACATTTGTTAATGTCAGTAATAAATCACATTGTCTTACCTTTGGATAATTTATATCATCATTTGATATTATTACTTCTGCTTTACTAGCACCACCCCTTGCTTCTGGACCATAGGATTGAGTCTGTACAGCATTTAAATCATCTAAAAGGGCAGCTTCTGCTAATATTATTCCTCCTAATATTAACCCTTGACCTCCAGATCCGGTTAATCTTATTTCCTTATTATCAGACATACTATCTCCCCTCTTTAAATTGTTCTATGATTTTTTTATACCTTTCAGTATACTCAGGTTCTGTTGAGTTATATAATTCTCCAATTATTATTTTATTTTCAATCTCATTTTGTTCCATTTTAGAAGCTTTCTTAACGTTCAAAGCATTCTCTTTTAAATAATTCATCATATCAACAGCGCTACCTTTTTTATTTTTTCTTCCATAATATGTTGGACATGAACTTATAGTTTCTATAAAGGAGAATCCCTTATTTTCAATACCCTTTTGTACTAATTTAGTAATCATTTTAGCATGATATACAGTTGCTCTTCCTGTATAAGTTGTTCCTGCTGCTTTTGCTAAATCACATAAATCAAAGTTTTTATCTATGTTCCCATAGGGAGCAGTTGTACCCTTATCGCCAGTTGGAGTTGTAGGTGAATACTGACCTCCTGTCATACCATAAATATTATTATTATAAACAACTGTAGTAATATCAATATTTCTTCTAGCTGCATGTATTAAATGATTTCCTCCTATGGCAGATGCATCTCCATCTCCTGTTAATACTATTACTTTTAAATCAGGGTTAGCCATTTTTATACCTGTTGCAAAGGCTAATGCTCGTCCATGAGTGGTATGTAATGTATTAAAATCTAAATATCCAGGAGCTCTTGAAGAACATCCAATACCTGATACTATACATACCTTATCCTTATCTATTCCTAAATTGTCTATTGCCTTTGTTACTGCTCTTGTAACAATCCCATGTCCACATCCTGGACACCATATATGTGGTAATTTATCCATTCTAAAATAATTTTTAACTAATTCACTAGACACGCCTTAGACCCCCTTAATTTTTGCAAGAATTTCATCTGGAGTAATTAAAACCCCATCTGCCCTGCCACATTTATATACTTCTGAGTGTCTACATGCTACTCTTTCAACTTCATTAACATATTGTCCTAAATTCATTTCAGCAACAATAATTTTATCAACCTTTTTTGCTATATCTTCAATTTCCCCAGAAAGCAGTGGCCAAATAGTCTTAGGTCTAAATAAACCTACTTTCATATTTTCCTTTCTAGCCATATCTACTGCACTTTTAGCTGATCTTGCTGTACCCCCATATGAAATAACACAAACATCAGCATCATCTAACATATATTTTTCATATAAAGATATATCATCTATATTATCTTCAATCTTATCAATTAATCTATTTATTAACTTATCAGCAACTTCTGTTGAATTAGTAGGAAATCCAAAATCATCATGTACTAATCCTGTTACATGATATCTATATCCCTCACCAAAGGAAGTCATATGTGGTACTTTTCTTCCATTCTTTACTCTATATGCTTTAAACTCATCCTTTTTAACTTTAGAAGGTTTAACTCTATCTATAATCTCAATATCTTCTTTATTAGGTATCTCTACTTTTTCTCTCATATGTGCAATTGTTTCATCTAATAATAGTATAACAGGTACTCTGTATTTCTCTGCATAGTTAAAAGCTTTAATTGTTAAATAAAAGGTTTCTGTAACAGAGCTAGGTGTTAAAGCGATAATAGAATGATCACCATGAGTTCCCCATTTAGCCTGCATAACATCACCTTGTGCAGGTGAAGTAGGTAATCCTGTACTTGGTCCTCCCCTTTGTACATTAACAATTACACAGGGTACTTCTGCCATACATGCATATCCTAAATTTTCTTGTTTTAATGAAAATCCAGGTCCACTTGTTGCTGTCATTGATTTAAGTCCTGTAAGTGATGCACCTATTACAGATGCCATACTAGCAATCTCATCTTCCATCTGTATGAATTTACCACCAATTCTAGGTAACTTTTGTGAAGCTAATTCAGCTACTTCAGTTGAAGGAGTTATTGGATATCCTCCAAAAAATTTCATTCCAGCTGCTAATGCACCTTCAA
>VEND01000121.1 GCA_009711765.1 Bacillota bacterium
TGTCAGAATTGTGATGGGTTAATGGAACCTATACACTACAAAAGTGTACACGGAATAACTTATAACATTGACGATTAGTGAAGAGCCAAGAATAAGCGGCGAAATCATTTAATCGCCGCCTTTTTTAATGTTATATATATATAAATATGTTATAATTTAAATAAGTTTATACAAAGAAAAGATTGACAAATTTGTAACGAAACAGATATAATAGAGACATAGATTATGTCGAAATAACATCCTAATATAGATATATTTTAGATAAAACAGAAAAAATGGACTAGAGAACTGAGTATGAAGGTTAAATTATTAACATATTATTCTAGGAGGGATCATTGTGGAGTTTAAATTCGATGTTAAAAAGAACTCTAAAAAAATTGATAAACTCAAAAAAGTCATAACGGAAAATAAGAATAAAAAAGGGCCATTAATGCCTATTTTACATCAAGCCCAAAAGATATTTGGTTATTTACCTATCGAGATACAAAAGATTATTTCTGAAGAATTAGATATACCTTTAGCTGAAGTTTATGGTGTAGCTACGTTTTATGCACAATTTTCATTGATACCAAAAGGAAAGTATACAATTGGAGTATGTTTAGGTACAGCATGCTATGTAAAAGGTGCACAGGATATAGTCGATAGAATTAAAGAACAATTAGATCTAGAAGTTGGAGGAACAACTAAAGACAGAAAGTTTTCTCTACAAGCTACTAGATGTATAGGAGCATGTGGTTTAGCACCAGTAATGACTGTTAATGAAGATGTATATGGAAAATTAAATCCTGAAGAAGTACCGGATATTATTAATAAATATAAATAACGGGGGTGTATAAAAGTGAAATCTCTTGAAGAATTAAAAAAGATAAGAGAAGAAGCTAAAAAAAGAGTTGTTTTAAGAGAGAACCGAGAAGGTATAAGGGTAGTTGTTGGCATGGCAACTTGCGGGATTTCAGCAGGAGCGAGACCTGTATTAATGGCATTACTTGAAGAAACCAAAAAAAGAAATCTTAAGGATGTTACTGTAAATCAAACTGGTTGTATAGGGGTTTGTAGGTTAGAGCCTATAGTTGAAGTTTATAAACCGGGGGAAGAAAAGGTAACATATGTTGATATGAATGAAGAAAAAGCAAGAAAAGTTATTGCAGAACATATAGTTAATGGCAATATTATTTATGAATACACTATAGGAGCATACGAAGATTAATTTTTTTAATAAGGAGGTAGAGACATGGATATTTATAGGTCCCATGTAATTATATGTGGGGGAACTGGATGTACTTCTTCAAATTCTGACAAGATAGAAGAAAAAATGATAAATAATATTAAGGATAAAAATTTAGATAAGGAAGTTAAAGTAGTAAGGACAGGTTGTTTTGGATTATGTGAAGCTGGGCCTATAGTCGTTGTTTATCCTGAGGGGGCTTTTTATAGCCATGTAAAACTTAAGGATGTAGATGAAATAGTTAATGAACATCTCTTAAAGGGAAGAATAGTAAAGAGATTATTATACAAAGAAGCGTTTTCAGAAGGCAAACTAAAATCAGTAAATGAAATAGATTTTTATAAAAAGCAAAGAAGATTAGTACTAGATAATTGTGGTGTAATAAATCCAGAAGATATTGATGAATACATTGCCTATGACGGATATATGGCACTAGGTAAAGTATTAACAGAAATGAAACCTTTAGATGTAATAAATGAAATAAAAAAATCAGGCTTAAGAGGAAGAGGTGGTGGAGGCTTTCTAACGGGTCGTAAATGGGAATTAACATATAATGCAAATAGTGATATAAAATATATACTTTGTAATGCCGACGAAGGAGATCCTGGAGCTTTTATGGACAGGAGTATTTTAGAAGGAGATCCCCACGCAGTAATAGAGGCAATGGCAATAGCGGCATATGCTGTAGGGGCTAATAAGGGTTTTGTATATATAAGAGCAGAATATCCTATCGCTGTTAGGAGACTTCAAATAGCAATAGACCAAGCAAAAGAAAAAGGGTTATTAGGAGAAAATATATTTGAAACAGATTTTAATTTTGATTTGGAAATTAGATTAGGTGCAGGAGCCTTTGTATGTGGTGAAGAGACAGCTTTAATATCTTCTATTGAAGGAGAAAGGGGAATGCCTAATAATAAACCACCATATCCATCTGATAAGGGATTGTGGAATAAATCTTCTTTAATAAATAATGTTGAAACCTTCGCAAACATACCTAAGATAATATTAAAGGGATCTGATTGGTTTAAAGAAATAGGAACAGAAGAATCTCCTGGAACTAAAGTATTTGCCTTAGGGGGTAAAATAAAGAACACAGGACTTGTGGAGATACCAATGGGTACAACCCTTAGAGAGGTTATTTATGATATTGGAGGAGGAATTCCTAATAATAAAGAATTTAAAGCAGTTCAAACAGGAGGACCTTCAGGGGGATATCTAACAGCAGATTTAATAGAAACACCTATAGATTTTGAATCCTTATCTACCTTTGGTTCAATGATGGGTTCTGGAGGAATGATTATTATGGATGAGGATAATTGTATGGTTGATATGGCAAGATTTTTCTTAGATTTTACAGTGGATGAATCCTGTGGTAAATGTACTCCTTGCCGTGAAGGGACTAAGAGAATGTTAGAGATATTAGAAAAAATAACAAAAGGTAATGGAGAATTAGAGGATTTAGATAATTTAGAAAGCCTTGCTAATACAATAAAACAGGCTTCATTATGTGGTTTAGGACAAACAGCACCTAACCCTGTATTATCTACTCTTAAACACTTTAGAGAGGAATATAAAGCCCATGTAATTGATAAAACATGTCCTACTGGAACGTGTAAGGATTTATTAAGTTTTTATATTACAGATGAGTGTAAAGGATGTACTAAATGTAGTAAAGCATGCCCTGTGGATGCAATAGAAGGTGAAGTTAAGCAAAAACATATTATAGATAGAGATAAATGTATTAAATGTGGTGAATGTGTTTCACAATGTCCTTTTGATGCAATAATTAAAAAGTAGATTTTTTAGTTAGGGGGTAGTATTTTGGTTAACGTTATAATTAATGGTCATAAAATGAATGTACCTAAAGATTATACAATACTTAAAGCTTGTGACGATTTAGGGATACATATTCCTACGTTATGTCATGACGAAAGAATAGATCCACATGCAGCTTGCAGACTTTGTATTGTAGAAATAGAAGGTATGGATGAATTACCTACATCATGTTCAACAAAAGTAAAAGATGGTATGAAAATAAAAACCCATAGTAATAGGGTAAGAAAAGCAAGAAAGGATATATTAAGTTTAATAGTAGCTAATCATCCATTAGATTGTATTATGTGTGATAACTCAGGCAATTGTAAACTACAGGAGTATTGTTATGAATACGGTATTAGTGAAGTAGAATTTAAAGGAGAAAAAAAGAATTATAAAACTGATTATAGTAATCCTTTTTATTATAGTGATCAAAATAAATGCATTAACTGTGGAAAATGTGTTAGGATATGTAACGAACTTCAGTGTGTAGGAGCTATAGGTTTTAATGAAAGAGGATTTAAAACCCATATTGGAGCGCCCTTTGATATGGAGTTAAATGAATCAGAATGTGTTTCTTGTGGTAACTGTGTTTCTGTATGTCCTGTAGGGGCATTAATGCCTAAGATTAAAGAAAGAATAAGATATGAAGAATTAAAGGAAGTAAGGACGACTTGTCCATACTGTGGAGTGGGTTGTCAAATGGATTTATTAGTTCTAGATGGAAAAATAGTGGATGTTAAGCCCGCTGATGGTCCCTCAAATGAAAATCTTCTATGTGTTAAAGGGAGATTTGGATTTAAGTTTTTAGACCATCCTGATAGACTTAAAAAACCTTTAATTAAAAGGGATGGTAAATTCGTTGAAACTTCCTGGGAAGAAGCATATAAAATAATTGCTAAAAATATTAAAAAGATAAAGAATGAAAATGGTCCAGATGCATTCGCTGGATTTTCATCAGCAAGATGTTCTACTGAAGAAAATTATTTATTTCAAAAATTATTCAGAGCAGCTTTAGGAACTAATAACGTAGATCATTGTGCTCGACTCTGACATTCATCAACTGTTGCAGGTCTTGCAACAACGTTAGGTAGTGGAGCAATGACAAATAGTATAAAAGAAATAGAGGGTACAGATTTAATGTTTGTAACAGGTTCAAATACAACTGAGAACCATCCTGTTATTGCAACTAAAATGAGAAGGGCTATTAAAAAAGGAGCAAAGTTAATAGTAGCAGATCCTAGAAAAATAGAATTAGCAGATGATGCTGATGTATTTTTACAGATTAGACCAGGGACTAATACAGCTCTTTTTAATGGATTAATGCATGTAATTATAAAAGAAGGACTTGAAGATAAAAACTATATAGAAAATAGATGTGAAAACTATGAAGCATTAAAGGAGTTAGTTAAGGATTATACACCTGAAAAAGTAGCTGAAATATGTAATATAAATTCAAAAGATTTAATAAAAGCAGCTAAATTATATGCTAAAGCAAATAAAGCAAGTATATTTTATGCAATGGGTATAACACAGCATACGACTGGAACTTATAGTGTTATGGCAATAGCAAACCTTGCTAATCTTTGTGGAAATATAGGTATAGAATCTGGAGGAGTAAATCCTTTAAGAGGTCAAAATAATGTTCAAGGAGCCTGTGATATGGGAGCCTTACCTAATGTATACCCAGGGTATCAAAAGGTTGAAGACTCTGAAGTTAATAAAAAGTTTGAAAAGGCATGGGAATCAAAGCTTTCAGATAAAGTAGGACTAACTATACCTGAAATGTTAGATAGTGCCGATAATGGTGATGTTAGATTCTTATATGTTATGGGAGAAAATCCTATGATATCTGATCCAGATACTAATCATGTTGAAAAGGTGCTTAATGAAACTGAATTTTTAGTGGTACAAGATATATTCTTAACTGAAACAGCTGAACTAGCCGATGTAGTTTTACCTGCAGCAGCTTTTGCTGAAAAAGATGGTACCTTTACAAATACAGAAAGAAGAATACAAAGAATAAGAAAAGCTATAGATGCTCCAGGTGAAGCTAAACCAGATTGGTTAATTATAATGGAAATAATGAATAGCATAGGATATGATAAAAAATATAATAATCCAGCAGAAGTAATGGAAGAGATAGCTAGTGTAACTCCTCAATATGGTGGTATTAGTTATGATAGATTAGCATTAAAGGTGGATGGATTAGGTTTACAGTGGCCATGTCCAACTAATACCCATCAAGGAACAAAATATCTACACAAAGGTAATCATGCTAGAGGTAAAGGATTATTCCTTCCCCATGACCATTCAGATAGCAAAGAATTACCAGATAAAGAATTCCCACTTATTATGACAAATGGAAGAGTACTTTATCATTACCATACAAGGAGTATGACAGGGAGAGTTAAAGGTCTAAATGAAAAAGCTCCAGAATCTTATATAGAAGTAAATCCTTCAACGGCTAGTAAATTAAATATAGTAAATAATGAAAAAGTTAAAGTAATATCTAGACGTGGTGAAATAAAGACTAAGGTAAAGATAACCGATATTGTAGCACCTAATGTTGTATTTATTCCTTTCCATTATAAAGAAGGAAGTGCTAACGTATTAACAAATCCAGCTTTAGATAAAATAGCAAAGATACCTGAATATAAATCATGTACAGTTAGAATAGAAAAGCTTTAAAAATAGATGTCCTTCCTTGTAATAGGAGGGACTTTAGCATCTTTTAGGATGGTGTTTTTATGAAATTTAACAGTGCAGTAATATTAGCAGGTGGGAAAAGTTCAAGAATGGGGTTTGATAAACAGTTAATAAGGATAAACCAACAAAGGGTAATAGATATTATAATTTCAAAGTTAAATAAAGAATTTAAAGAAGTTATTATAGTTACTAATAAACCTAAGTACTATAAAAACTATGAAAACGTATTAACAGATGAAATAAAAAAGAAAGGACCTTTAAGTGGTATACATATAGGTCTAAAAAAGGCAAAGAGTGAATATGTATATTTTACTGCCTGTGATATGCCTAATGTAAATACTTCCTATATAAGATATATGAAAGAAAAAATAAGAGAAATAAAAGTTGATGCATGTGTTACTAATTATAAAGATTGGATAGAACCTTTTAATAGTTTTTATAACAAAGGATTAATAACTTCTATAGAACAGAGATTAAGAAATGATGAAAGGTCTATATATACATTTTTAAAAAATAGAGATTGTTTTTTTATAGAGGAAGAGGAAGCTAGAAAGTTTAGTCCTACTTGGGATATGTTTTTAAATTTAAATACTAAAGGAGACTTACAGAAGTATATAAGGGAAAATAGAGGTTGATAATATGAAAAGCTATTTAGATTATGAAATAAAAAAGGTTAATAAAGAAGAAGTTTTAAGCACATCTGATAGTATTATAAAGGAATATCCATATACAATTTTTATAAATGATAATGAGTTTGTAACTCTTTTATGTACACCAGAATCTTTAGATTATTTAGCAGTTGGTTTTCTTTTTTCAGAAGGAATGATTAATAATAAAGAGGATATATTAGGTATAAATATTGATTATGATAGGGGCATAGCATATTTAAAAATAGAAAAGAAAAATAATATCACAAAGAAATTACAAGGAAAGAGAACAATAACTACTGGATGTGGAAAGGGTACAATATTTTATAATGTATTAGATTCCTTTAAGACTAAAAAAATTAATAATAATTTTACTTTAAAAAGAGAAAATGTGATTAAGTTAATAGAAGAGTTTAATAAAAAATCTAAACTTTTTTTAAATACAGGGGGAGTACATAGTTGTGCATTAAGTAGTAAAAATGAAATCATCTATTTTAAAGAAGATATAGGAAGACATAATGCTTTAGATAAGGTGTTAGGAAAAAGTATTATGGAGGATATTAACTTAGATGAGAAATTAATATTAACAAGTGGTAGAGTATCATCTGAAATAATAATAAAAGTAGCTAAGATGAATATTCCAATACTCATATCTAGGTCAGCACCTACTAGTTTAGCTGTCGATATTGCTAATGAATTAGGAATACTTTTAATTGGCTTTGCCAGGGGAAAGCGGCTAAACATTTATTCTAAATATAAAAATTTAATTATTTAAAAATATATTTGTAAAGATTTAATAATGAATAAAATAATAGATGTTAGTATAATTTCTTTTAACAGACATTAAAAAGTGAGGGGATAGTTAATGGAAAATATGCTAAAGCCAGGTGATATAGCCCAGGCAACTATTAAAAGTGGCATCAAAAAGGCTAACTTAAGTGCATTGAAAATGTTATTATTAGGTATCTTTGCAGGTATTTTTATAGGATTTGGAGCCCATGCAGATATAGTAGCTACCCAAACCCTTGGTAAAACCGTAGATGTTGGATTAGCTAAACTTATAGGAGCATCCGTATTTCCAGTTGGATTAATGTTAGTTGTTATGGCTGGGGCAGAACTTTTTACAGGAAATAATTTAATGAGTTTAGCAGTACTAGATAAGAAAATTACATTTAAAGGAATGCTTAGAAATTGGATAATAGTCTATATAGGAAATTTTATAGGTTCAATATTGTTAGCATGGATACTAAGTAAATCAGGACTATATAAGTCAGACATGGCAACAAAAGCTATTGCAATAGCCAAAGGGAAAGTGGAATTAACTTTTCTTTCTGCTTTTATAAGAGCTATACTTTGTAATATTGTAGTTGTTTTAGCTGTATGGTTTTCAACAGCATCTAAGTTTGTTACAGGTAAAATTTTAGCAATATGGTTTCCTATAATGATGTTTGTATTATCTGGGTTTGAACACTGTGTAGCAAATATGTTTTTTATACCTATGGGTAAATTTGCAGGTGCAAATTTTACTTGGACAGAAATGTGGAATAATCTAATCCCTGTTACTATAGGTAATATTATAGGCGGGGCAGTTTTAGTTCCTATTGTGTATTATATATGCTATATAAAAGAAGATAAATTAAAAAAATCAAAGGCAGTTTAAAATATTGATTTTTAATTTATTTGTATATTTTTAATAAATCTTTAAAGTCAATTATTTAGCATTAGGGTAACCAATTTTAAAAAACTTTTTAATTAAATGTGTATATAATTTCAAGAAATATCTTGAGTATTGTGTAAAATTCACATAGACTAAAAAAAACACTTATGATAGATTATAAATAGACAATAAAGATGAAACGGGAGGTTTTAAAATGTTAATTGAAAAGAAGGTTAAAGGTTTTGTAGAAGAAACTGCAAGTAAAAGCCCTGCACCTGGTGGTGGAAGTGTTTCTGCTTTAGCAGGAAGTATGGGAGCAGCTTTAATCAGTATGGTTGGTAATTTAACCATAGGAAAAAAAGCTTATGAATCTTTAGATGATGATAAGAAAGTTAAAATAGATGAAAATTTTGAAAAAGTACAAAAGCTAATAACTAAATTAAATGAATTAGTAGATGAAGATACTAATGCCTTTGATTCTGTTATGCAAGCATTTAAAATGCCTAAGGATACTGAAGAACAGAAAAATAAAAGAAGTCAAGCTATACAAAAAGGCTTTAAAAAGGCTTTAGAAGTACCTTTAGATACAGCAAATCAATGTTTAAATGTACTTAAGTTACAAAAGGTATTTGCTGAATATGGTAATAAAAATGCTATAACTGATGTAGGTGTAGGTGCATTAATGGCATATTCAGGTCTAGAGGGAGCTTTATTCAATGTAAAAATAAATCTTGGTAGTATTAAAGATAAAGAGTATGTAGAAAAAATAGATAGTGAATGTAAAGAAATAATGAATGAAGGTAAAAAGCTAAAAGAAGAAGTTTTAGAATTAGTTTATTCAGATTTAGGATAAGCCCTTAAATGTAAAACCCATATATATCCTTCTTATAATTTTAAATATGCAAACGTCTATTTAAATTATAAGATACTAAGGAAAGAGGACTTTGTGAAAACAAAGTCCTTTTTTCATGGAAAAAAATATCTCTTATATTTATTAGTTCAAATCTAAAAAGATTTGAACTTTTTTTAAAATCATCCGTTATATTAATGAAGATAAAAAGGAGATGATAAAAATGTTAGAAGGATTTACAGCTTTTGAGTTATTAAAATTATTTGCTCCTCTTATAATATTTGAGTTAACTCTTAAGGTGTTTTGTATAGTTAAAATCATTAAAGATGGAGTGAGAAATTTATCAATACCAATTTGGCTTATTATCATTGTTTTGTTATCAACATTTGGACCAGTATCTTTTCTATTATGTGGAAGGAGAAGAAAATATGATTGATGTTAAAAATTTAAAAAAAAGCTATAAAGACCAAGAAGTCCTTAAAGATATAAATTTTAAAATATCAAAGGGAGAAATATATGGATTTTTAGGTCAAAATGGTGCAGGGAAATCAACTACTATGAATATATTAACTGGGTTAATTAAATATAATTCAGGAGATATAACAATAGCAGGGTTTGATATGAAAAAAGAGTATAAAAAAATTATTAACATAATAGGTTATTTACCTGAAAATCCAAAGTTTTATCCTTATATGACAGGTAGAGAATATTTAAAATTCATATGTGAAATAAAAGGGTTAGATAAATTAGAAACAAGTAAGAAAATAGATAAATTATTAGAGTTAGTTAAATTAAATAAAGCTAGTAAAAGAAAAATAGGAGGCTATTCTAGAGGGATGAGGCAAAGACTTGGCATAGCAGTATCGCTTATTAATGACCCTAAGATTTTATTTTTAGATGAACCATCTTCAGCATTAGATCCTGAGGGAAGAAAGGATGTTGTTAAAATAATAGAATCCTTAAAATCTTTAAAAATAACTATATTTTTATCAACCCATATTTTAAGTGACGTAGAGAGGATTTGTGATAGGATAGGTATCTTAAATGAAGGAAATATAGTTTTAGAAGATAGTTTAGAAAGACTTAAAAATAAATATATACTACCTGTTTATGATATCGAATTTTCTAATAACTGTGAAGATCTAAATAACAATTTTAATAAGTATGATTGGATAGAAAAAATAAAAACCAATAATAAAAAGATGAGTATCTATGTAAAGAATAGATTTAAAGCTGATAGAAAATTATTAAATATCATTTCTAATATAGAAAATACAGTATTATCTTATAAAATTAGAAAAAGTAAGTTAGAAGAGATATTTTTACAGGTGGTGAATAATAATGAGTAGTTTTAAGGCTTATTTTAAAAAGGAAATAACGGAGGGAATAAGAAATTATAAGTTTTTAATCCTTGCAATAGGGATAATCCTATTTGCAATTTTAGATCCTATAATGCTAAAATTACTCCCTGAAATATTAAAAGGACAGACTCAAGGAGTTGATATATCACAATTTATGAACATAAACCATAGATTTTCAATAACAAAGTATATGAATGATATATATAATATTGCTAATATAGTTATAGCATTAACATTAATGGGGGTTATAACAGATGAAATCAAAGATAAGAATATCGTTATTCCACTTACTAAGGGATTAAATCTAGAAGGATTAGTAATTGCAAAAACATTAGTATATAGCTTGATAATTACATCCTTTACTTTTGTTGGATTTATAATTAACTATTATTATTCACAGATTTTATTTCCTGAAAATTTAGTAAGCATTAGTAGCGTAATGAAAAGTTGTTTATTATATTCAATATATCTTTTATTTGTTATAAGTTTAATATATCTTTTAAGTAGCATTTTTAAAAGGGGAATAGTAGCAGCTTTACTTAGTATTTTAATAATATTTACAATGCCATTAATTATAAATATTAAAATATTAAGTAACTATCTACCATTTTATTTAATTAAACAAGCAAATAATTTCAATGTAATATTTGATAGTACTTTAACAATCTCAATCCTATGGACGTTAACCTATATTGTAATTATTACAGTGATAACAATAGACAGATTAAAAAGAATTGAAATTAATTAAGGAAGTGAAAATATGGTTAAAAAAAGGTATATAATAATTGTTATATGGTGTATTTTATTAATATTTATAAGTTTTAAAATAAAGACTAATAAAATAAATGAAGATATAAGTAAAGAAATAAGTATAAAATCAGAGGATGGTACGTTATATGGCACACTAGAATTACCTAAAGAAAAAGAAAAATATCCTGTGATATTAATTATATCAGGTTCAGGCCCTACAGATAGGAATGGAAATAGCAATATTATAAATGGAAAAAATGATAGCTTGAAATTATTAAGTGAAGCTTTAAAACACAAAAATATAGCTACCTTAAGATATGATAAAAGGAAAATAGGAAAGAGTAAAGGTTTCTCAAAAAAGGAAGAAGAAATAAGATTCGATGATTTTATAAAAGATGCAATATTGTGGATAGAAAAGCTAAAAAAAGATGACAGATTTACATCTGTAAGTGTTTTAGGACATAGTGAGGGATCTACAATAGGTATGATTACAGCTAGAAAAGCTAAAGTGGATTCCTATATTTCTTTATGTGGACCTGGAAGGTCTTTAGATAAAATATTATTAGAACAATATTCAAAGGATCCTAAAAACTATAAAGAGGTTAAATATATTATAAATAAATTAAATGAAGGTAATTTAGTAAAGAATGTAAGCAAAGAACTTTTAATGGCTTTCAGACCAAGTGTGCAACCATTTTTAATTTCTCAAATGAAATATAAACCTGCAAAGGAAATATCAAAGCTTGATGTGCCAGTACTTATAATATCTGGTTCTAAAGATTTACAAGTGTCAGTAACCGATGGAAAGTTATTAAAAAAAGCATCTTCATTAGGAGAATATAAAGTAATTAAAAATATGAATCATGTTTTAAAGAAAGTATATGATATAGAAACTAATAAAAAATCATATTGCGATCCTACTATACCACTAGCAGATGAGTTAGTTGAAAAAATAAGTGAATTTATTAAAAAATAAATAAAGGGAGCCCTTTTGGCTCCCTATGAACATCTATTATTTTTTATAAGATTTAAAATCTCTTCTGGGGTATAATCTGCTGCATTTATTACTAATCGTTTATTTTTACCATCAATTCTACATGATGTTGATTCTAATTCTTCATATTCTGAGTCACAAACATCAATTATTGAAATATTCTCATTTTTATTGCATTTTCCCATTTTACAAACTTCATAACCTTCTTTTTTAAGTAAGTTTTCAATTTCACCAAGGCCTGATTGAATAGAAATTGTATATTTTGTCATAATAATGCCTCCTTTTATAATTTTTTTAGGAGTAAAATGAAACACAATCTCTAGAGATTAAACTATAGTATTTGTTAATATGATTATATCATTTAATTAGATTAATTTAAAGCAGTTTACTAAATATTCTGAAAATTTATTTTTTAACAAAAAAAGATGGCCTTAAAAGACCATCTAGAACATTTCAGTAACTCTATCAAGGATACCATTCATATAAGCTATAGCTATTCCATAGTTAGTAATAGGCACTCCTTGACTTTGAGCTCTAATTATCCTTGTCATCATTTGTTTTCTATTAAACATACAAGCCCCGCAATGTACTATCAAACTATATTTGCTTAAATCTTTAGGAAAATCAGAACCTGCATTAATTGTTATATCAAGATCTATATTATTTCTTTCTTGTAGCCACTTAGGAAGTTTCTCTCTACCTATATCACCCTTTAGAGGATGATGTGTACATGATTCTGCAATTAAAACCTTATCTCCATCTTTAAGTTCATCAATATGTTTAGCTCCAGCTATTACAGTATTTAAATCACCCTTATATCTTGACATAAGTATAGAAAATGAAGTTAATGTTACATCTTTAGGTATGGTGTCATTAACATATTTAAATATTTGTGAATCAGTAATAACAAGATCTGGCTTTTTATTTAAAGTATTTAATATATTTTCTAGTTCAGATCCCTTTACAGTTAGAGACATAGCATCATGATCTAGGATATCTCTCATTGTTTGTACTTGGGGTAATATTAATCTTCCCTTCGGAGCTTGAATATCCTGAGGAGCAACTAAAACTACTGTATCTTTAGGTTTAAGAATATCTCCTACAATTACCTTTCTTTCAAAATCTGAAGGGGCATTTAATTGGATTGCTTCTTTAAGTTTACCTATATTAAGTTTATCCTTAGCACTAACTTTAACAAAAGGTATATCAAAAGTATCAGTAATATGGGTTGTATCACCATTTTTGACATCTATTTTGTTTATAACTCCTATCATGGGGACTTCTCTATTTTTAAGTTCATCATACCACTGTTTTTCCAGGGAAATATTTTCATTATCATCAAATACTAATAATGCTAAGTCTGTTTTATCCATAACTTCTTTAGTTTTCTTTATTCTTAACTCGCCTATTGAACCTTCATCATCAAGACCTGCAGTGTCTATAATTACAACAGGTCCTATGGGTAATAGTTCCATAGCTTTGTAAACAGGGTCTGTTGTGGTACCTGCTAAATCAGAGACTAAAGCAATATTATGTCCTGTAATAGCATTAATTAAAGTAGATTTACCTGAATTTCTTTTACCAAATATAGCTATATGCATTCTATTAGATTTAGGCGTATTTATCATATTTAGCTCCTTTCTAGAATCTTAAGTCTCTTTTCCCTTCTTCCATTTCCTTTAAACCTTTTAGAGTAGCTTTTTTAGCTGACTCTTTAGGTATATTATCTAAAGCTTTATTTATTGTATCTTTACCTATTTTCTTTAATTCATCATCGGCATAATCTAATAAAAATTCTTTAAAGGTTAATATTGCATTAGGAAGGCAAACATTATGGATTTGGCCATTTTTTGCAAGGGGCATAAATCTTTCTCCAGTTCTTCCTTCCCTATAACATGCTGTACAGTAACTTGGTATATAATCTGATTTACATAAACTTTTAAGTATTTCCATAGGTGATCTATGGTCTTCAACTTCAAATTGCGGTTTATCCATATTTTTAGGGTTACTATGTTCTTTATAATACCCACCAACACCTGTACAAGAACCTGCACTAATTTGAGATATTCCAACCCCTAGAACCTCAGCTCTAAAATCAGGAGCTTCTCTAGTAGAAAGAATCATTCCTGTATATGGTACTGCTAATCTTAATATTGCAACTATTTTTTTAAATTCAGCATCACTAACTAAATGCGGGTATTTATTAATATCTACCCCTAAAGCTTCTCTAATACGTGGTACTGAAATAGTATGGGGACCAACACCATAGGTTTTATCTAAGTGTTCAGCATGCATTAGCATCGCTATTGTTTCATACTTATAATCATATAAACCATATAATACACCTATACCAACATCATCTATACCTGCCTCAAAGGCTCTATCCATTGCTGTAGTATGCCAATTATAATCATGTTTAGGTCCTTCAGGATGCATAGTTTCATAGGTTTTTTTATGATATGATTCTTGGAAAAGGATATAAGTTCCTATATCTGCTTCTTTTAATCTTTTGTAATTATCAACTGTTGTAGCTGCTATATTTACATTTATCCTTCTAATACTGCCATTATCAAATTTTATTGAGTATATATTTTTAATACATTCTATAATATAATCTAAATCACAATTTTTAGGATCTTCCCCAGCTTCTAAAGCAAGTCTTTTATGTCCTAGGGATTCTAAAATTTTAACTTCTTCTTTTAATTCTTCCATGTTTAATTTCTTTCTTTTAAAGTTCTTATTACTATGTTTATAACCACAGTATTTACAGTTATTAACACAATAATTACTTACATATAATGGAGCAAATAGTACAATTCTTTTACCATATATACTTTCTTTTATGTGTCTTGCTGTTTTATATATTTCTTCTAATATATAATCATCATTAACATTTAATAAAACTGCTGCTTCTCTATGGGTAAGTCCCTTAGCCTTTTTAGCCTTCTTTAAAATACTTTCTACATACTTTTTATCATTAGCTTTATTTTTTCCATAATCTATTGATTCTTTTATTTCAGAATCAACAATAAAATCTTCTGCATTATAACTCATCTAATGACCTCCCTAAAATTAATTATTTTTTTGTTAAAGCGGATTTCACTTTAATACCACTAATTTTACCTAGTTTACCTGTCATTGCACTGATTTCATCAGAGGTTCCATCTACAATTAAAGAAATAACAGAAAGCTCTCTTTCCCTATATGGAATCCCCATTCTTCCTACTATTATTTTTGAAAAATCATGTAAAATAGAGTTTACTTTATCGGCATTTTCTATTTCTTCAACTACAATGCCTACTATTCCAATTCTATTCATATTAAACCTCCTTAATTTAAGCAATAAAAAAACTTCCGTAAAAGACGGAAGGTCATTAGGCATAGATACCCTAAGTTATTTTTAATCTATTTACCTTCCCCTTTTACTCGGATTATTCCTTGTAATTAGGTTATAGTTTTTTCTATCTATTATATCGGAAAACACCAATATAATGGATTTGTTATAATTATAACAAATTAAATTTGATATGTCTACTTAATTATAATATTATCTAAATGTAATTAAATTAAAAAGGAGTTGTATTATGGATATATCAAATAAATCTATATTTTGTTCTTTTAGTGGAGGGAAAGATTCATGTTTATCTTTATATAAAGCCCTTGAAGGTGGAGCTAATTTAAAATATTTATTTACAATGTTTACTGAGGAAGGTAAAAGGTCAAGGTCCCATGGACTTGAGTTAAAAGTTATTAAAGAACAGGCAAAGTCAATAGAAGCAGAATTAATTATAGGGAAAGCAAGTTGGAATAACTATGAAGAAGTTTTTATTGAAAATATTAAAAAAATGGAAGATGAAAATATTGAAATTGGAGTATTTGGAGATATAGATATTATAGATCACTTAAGATGGGTTGAAAATACTTTAAGTGTTACTAAAATACTTACCTATCATCCATTATGGAAGGAAGAAAGAAAAAAGCTTTTAAAGGAATTTGTTGATTTAGGATTTAAAGCAAAGATTGTTTCATTAAAGAAAAGTTTAATGGATAAAAAATATTTAGGAAAAACTTTGGATTATAAACTTATAAATGAGTTAGAAAGTATAGGCATAGACCCTTGTGGAGAAGAAGGAGAGTTTCATACAGTCGTATATGATGGACCTATATTTTCTTATCCTTTAAAATATTAAAGGAAGGAAAAAGCATATTAAGTAATGGATACTGGTTTTTAGATGTAAAATTATCCTAGTTAGTTTTTTTTTCAATTTTAATATAAATATCAGTGTTATTTTTATTATTATCAATAACTAAAAGAGTATTAAGTTTATCAGTATTATATATTTTTAGTGATTTAACATTAGATTTAAGTAATAGTCCAATGGTTTCTTTAGTAATATTATACTCATTTACTTTAGATAATTCTTTTATTTTTATAGTTTCATTGTGTGTATTTACCGTTATCTTATCTAATACTTGTAACGTTTTAATAATTTCATAAATTTGTTTTTTAGTTACATAATTATTAATAATTATCACCCCAATATAGGACTATATTACTAAGTATATGTAAATTTTACATTATATTTACAAAAAATACAAACAGAGTATGTATTTTTCACATACCCTGTTTGTATTTAAAATAATTTATGTACCCCTAATAGTTTTCCTGCCATTACTAAGATTATTAATAATAATATTCTACGTATCCACTTATCACCTTTAGCCACTGCAAAATTACTTCCAATATATGCACCTAAGCCATTACCTACAGATAGTATTAATCCTTTAGATACATCAATATTTCCACTTAATATAAAGACCATTAATGAAGAAAACATATAGATGCCAACTATAAAAACTTTGAGACTATTAATTTTAACAAGATTCATACCTGTAATTAAAGCCAAAGTAACGATAATTATAAAACCAACACCGGCCTGTATAAAGCCTCCATAAAAACCAACTAAGAAAAAAGCAAAGACTGCTACAATTAAACGGGACTTACTTAAATTTTCTTGAGCTTTTTTAAGAAACTTCTTTTCAGGACGGGTTACAATTAAAATCATAACTACAATCATTACAATAGCTAATATCTTTTGAAAAACTTCTTCTGACAAACTAATTGCAAATCTAGCTCCTAAAATGGATCCAAGTACTGCAGGAATTGCTAAAATAAAGCTTAGTTTTGGATTAAAAAAACCTTTGTTTTTAAAATTAGTCACTGCTACTATATTTTGAACCATTAAAGCAATTCTATTTGTACCATTTGCAACCGCAGAAGGAAGGCCTAAAAATATTAGCATAGGAATAGTTAATAAAGAACCTCCCCCTCCTATGGTATTCATAAAGCCTGCACACATACCAGTTATTAATATCAAAATTATATTTACCATTAAATCTCCCCTTAAATTTAATATTTAATTATTGTTGTCAAAAAATAATATAATGGGAATAAATATTATAATAATAATTAATATAAAAATAGTATATTCTCTAGCTAGTAACCCTTCCATATGTAAAATGTTAATTATAATAATTATAAAAAATAATGTTAAACCTGATAAAGTATCTATGTTTTTCATATTCTCACCTCAACTAATTATCATATAAAATTTTATATGATAGTTGTTAAATTTACAACAAAAAAACCTATAGTTTAACTATAGGTTAAAAATTATTATTATCAGGTTGTGCATATCTATATTCAATAATTTTTTTATATTCTGGTATAATAATATTTTTTTCTTTCTTGATAGTTACTTTATACTTATCGTTTTTTATAAAATATTTAAGAGGACTACCCTCAGAATTGAGTGATGTATTCAATATATATGGGTTACCTATGGCTTTTATTTCTATAGGTGGCCCTAGAGGAGTTCCATTAATATTTAAATGATCACCAACTCTTAATATTTCAGTAAAATTATTATATCTTAAATCATTAATAGATATAGCCTCTACACCGGATATATTTAAAACACTTATAACATCTTCTATATAATCATAATGTGTTACTATAGGACTAATTTCATAATACCCATCGTTTTTAACTACCTCTATATTTATAACAATACCTGGACCCTTTACATTTATTTTTCCTATAAACATTTTATAATTGTTTAATTTATTCCTTAAAGCTGCTATTTGGGGATTATCTTTAGATGCATTTTTTTCATATCTAGCGATTTTTTGTTCTAATTTATCTATTTTTTCTTTTAATTCCTTATTATTTTTTCTTACATCATTTATTTTTGAAGCAAATTCATTATTTCTTTGACTAGGAAGATATCTAGTGGTGAATAAATCATTTATGGTTTTATACTGAAGACTCAATAATATACCTAGGATAATACAAGCGGTAATTATTGCGATAGAATTTTTTTTATTAATCATTTTTATCACCTCTTTAACAGCAAAGAAAGCTTTTATAATTTAACTGTTTATTTTTTACCTAGTTTATAGTAAGTTTATATTATCATTCTATCATACTAATGCTTTATAAAGAAAGATAAGTGCACCTAAGGTAAATAACACTAAAAAACCTCCCCTTAATTTAAAATTATTATTCTCTTCTATTATAAGTTTTATATCCTTTTTTATATCTTTATAATTAGATAAACCCTTAGGATAACTAATTTTTATATTACAATTATTTTTATAAAACGTATCATCAATAGATATTTCAGTATTTGAATTTTCTATACTTATAGTATTGTTATTGTTATATTTGTCAATTTTATAAGGGATATTATATTTATCAAATAGTTTAGTTAAATAGCTTAATAAGTCACTTGGTGAAGTATTATAAACGATATATGTCCTTTGTTTAAGTATATAATAAGTAATAAATATTAATATAAATATCACGACTGAAATTATACCTATTGACTCAAGAGCTATTTTATCTATTAAATCATATATAAGGGAAAAACTTATTATATAAAAAACTATTAAATTAATTATTGTATAATCTGTACTATAGCCTTTATTTGAACTTATTATCATATTATGTAGTGAAATTATAAATAACGATATAATACTAATAAATTGTATGAAAACATCTATATTATTCAAATAAATCTTCCTTTCTATAATTTCCCAACAACTAAATCTTATTACATATTATGTAAATAATCAATATTTTATATAAAATTAACTTAATAACTTATTACAGTAGAACTTTATTTAAAAAAATTGATAAAAAAAAGTCAAAAAAATGAAGGAATTTGTCAAATTATTTCGAAATGTTAAAATAGGTAAATAAAGGGGTGGTAATTATGATGAGGCAAAATGGAATATCATTAAATGAAATTCTTAAAATGGATTGTATGAAAAAAAGTAAGATTATTGCAGGTTTAAGAGGTACAATGAGAACAGTATCTAAAGTTAATGTTATGGCAGATCCAGATATTCTTAATTGGGTAGATGAAGGCGAATTACTCCTTACAACTGCATACTCAATGAATAAAGATAATGTTGAAGAACAAAAAAAGCTTATAAAAGAATGTGCTAATAAAAAATTAGCAGGTATAGGCATAAAAGTATATCCCTATTTAGAAAAACTTTCAGATGAAGTAATACAATTGGCTAATGAATTAAATTTTCCTATTATAGATCTTCATTACTCAACCCCATTTTCAGATATAATGACTCCTATATTTAAGGAGATATTTAATAAACAGGCTAGATTATTACAAAGACTAGAAAAAATTCATGAAAGATTGATGAATGCTATGCTATCTGGTCCAAGTATTGAAAAAATATCTAGAATAATATATGAGAATTTACATAATCCTGTATATATAAGATTGGACATACCTAAATTTTCAATAAAACAGTTTAAATGTATAAATGAAACTACCAAAGAGCAGATAACGAAAAATATTGAAAATTTTTATAGTCCTAATTTCAATAAAAGAAAAGTTAAAAAGTTTGATGAAAGATCAGAACTTATAAATGGTAAATGTATTAAAAGAATGGTAATGCCTATTGTTGTTGAAAATGAAGTATATGGACACATATTTTCCTTTGCCACTAATAATCCATTAGGAGGATTTGATTTATCTATTTTAGAATCTGCTTCTACTACTATAGCCTTAGAAGTTTTAAAAAAATTAACTGTAAGGGAAGTTGAAAATAGATACAAATCTGAATTTTTAGAGGACTTAATTTCATTAAATAAAAATAGAAGACAAAAGGCAGTTGAAAGGGCAGAATCTTTTAGATTAAATATAGATACTTTATATTCTATAGGTATAATTAATATAAAATCTAATAATGAAGAACGGATGACTATAGATGCAATAAGTAACTATATAAATAAAATAATTAATTCCATTGAAAAAATTATGGAAGATGTTAAATTAAAAGGAGTAGTAGCTAGTAAGACAGAAAGTATTAATATATTATTATCTATTGATGAAAATTTAGTTAATAAAAAGGTATTAGATGATTTCAAAAGAAAAGTAGAGCAATTACTAAAAAATAGATTTAAAGATGCAGAATTTACTATGGGTGTAGGTAGAGCCTATAAAGGTATTACTAAAGCCTATAAAAGTCATATTGATGCAGAAAAGGCAATACGTGCTGGTAGAATGCTAGATGATCAAATTGTTATTGATTTTGATAAGTTAGGAATTTTCAAGATATTATGCCAAGATGATTTAAATGAAGAGTTACTTAATTTTTATAATACAACTTTAAAACCACTGGTTGATTATGATAATAAAAAATCAACTGAACTTGTAAAAACTCTAGAATCATATTATGAGCATAATGGAAATCTTAAGAAAATGTCTGATTCGTTGTTCACTCACTATAATACAGTACTTTATAGAGTACAAAGAATAAAAGATATTACAGAACTTAATTTAGATAATGCTAATGATAGGTTAAGCTTAGAAATTGCTTTGAAAATAAAAAGATTATTAGGAATTAAAATTAATTAAGCCGATGGTTTTAACCATCGGCTTATTATTATTCTTCTAATAATGCAACTGCCCTTATAGGGGAACCTGAGCCATCCCTTATTTTTAGTGGAAGACCGATATATAAAAACCTTTTATTAACAACTTTATCTAAATTACATAGGTTTTCAGTATTTGTAATATCATATTCTCCACAAACTAAATGTCCTGAAAAATCTAAATCGTCGGGATGATCAATAGCAGGAGCATCAACACCGATATTTACAACACCTTTTTCAGCTAACCACTTAGCAGACTTATAATTCAAACCACTATAGGTAGTTTGCCATTTATCCGTTCCAAAATTTCTATCATAATGTCCAGTATATAAAAGTACTATATCTCCCTTTTTTATTTCTTGCCCAGATTTATTAACTGCTTTTTCTAAATCCTTAATTTCAATGTATCTATTACTAGGTACGTGGGATAAGTCTATACATATAGCACTCCCCCAGAAATATTCCAAAGGCATGTTATCTATTGTTTCACCACTCTTTTTATATTCCCAAACACCATCGGAATGGGTCCCACCATGCTCACTTATTAATAGGTTTCTAGCAGAAAAGCCTAAGGTATCACTTCCTGTAGCTTCCATATTTTCTTCATGTGTCATATTTGTCATTATAAAAGTTTTTTGATGCATAGGAAAGACTGACATACCTTGAAATATTTCCTGTGATAAATCAATTAAACGTAAAGCCATTTTAAAACCTCCTTTATTAATTTATCCCAAATCAAATTTAGGATGCTTTAAATAAAATTATACTAGAAATTAGAAATAAAATCCTTTAAATACTAATATAGCTACAAATGAAAGTAAAATATTTACAAAACTCTGAGACCGTTGATATGACTAAGGTTAAAGGGTATCATATAAAAAAATATACAAATTTCATTAAAAATTTTATTAACTAATCACAAAAGCAGTCTTTTTTTATTTTGTATTTTTCAAACTATTTATAAAAATATAACAAAGGTAAATTTCTAAATATTATTGAATTCTTATAGTGAGCGAAAAAGAAAACAAATAATTATTTTAAATAAAAGGGAGGTTTAATTATGTCAGATAATAAGCAATATGTTTTAGCAGTACCAAATTTTAGTGATGGTAAGAACAAGGAAGTTATTGAACAGGTAGCTGACCAATTAAGAGGTGTTGAAGGAGTTAAGTTAGTTAGCTGTGAACCTGAAGAAGATTTTAACAGAACAGTACTAACGGTTATAGGTGAGCCTGAGCCACTAAAAGAAGCGTTACTTAATATGGCAGGGAAATCCTATGAACTAATTAACATGGAAGAACATAAGGGTACGCATCCTAGAATAGGTGCACAGGATACTATACCAATGTTCCCATTTAAAAACATCACAGTAGATGAAGTTAAAGAGTTAGCTGAAGAAATAGGTAAAGAAGTATATGAAAGATATAATGTACCTGTTTACTTTTCAGGAGAAAATGCTAGATGTGAAGAAAGAAAGAAATTAAGCTTTATAAGAAAAGGTCAATATGAAGGCTTAAAAGAAGTAGCCCATACAGATGAAAGAAAACCTGATATAGGACCTAATAAATTACATGAAACAGCAGGAGCTACTATAGTAAGTGCAAAGGAAGAAGGATTAACTGCTTATAATATATTCTTAGATACAGAGGATTTAAGCATAGCTAAGAAAATAGCTAGAGCTTTAAGAGGACCAAGTGGTGGATTCTCGACTATTAGATCAGTTGGTATTAAATTCCCAGAAAGGGATGGAGTAGTTGTATCAATGAATTTATTTGATTGTAATAACACTCCTATATATAGAGCATTTAAGTTTGTAGAACAAGAAGCAGAAAGATATGGTGTTACAGTAACAGGTTCTGAGCTTGTAGGTCCTGTTAAATTACCATATATAATTAATTCATTAGAGTATTACTTAAAATTAGAAGGCTTTAGAAAGGAACAAATTCTAGAAACGCACTTAATGGATATGTAAGTTTTTTCAAATACTTTGGGAGGTGTATGATGAAAACAGACGTTCAAATAGCACAGGAAGCTAACATGGAACATATTAAAAGCATTGCAGAGAATATAGGGATAAATAATGATGAACTAGAGCTTTTTGGTAATCATAAAGCGAAAGTTTCATTAGATGTATTTGATAGATTAAAAGATGAAGAAGATGGAAAGTTAATTTTAGTAACAGCTATTAACCCTACACCGGCAGGTGAAGGAAAGACAACTACAAACATAGGTTTAAGTATGGGTCTTAATAAAATAGGTAAAAAGACTATGACTACATTAAGAGAACCCTCATTAGGTCCTTGTTTTGGAATTAAAGGAGGAGCTGCTGGAGGAGGATATTCTCAAGTAGTACCTATGGATGATATAAACTTACACTTTACAGGTGATATCCATGCAATAACTACAGCCCATAATCTTTTAGCTGCACTTATTGATAATCACATGCATCAAGGAAATGATTTAAACATAGACCAAAGAAGAGTTGTTTGGAATAGAGTACTTGATATGAATGATAGAGCTTTAAGAAATGTTGTAGTAGGCCTAGGGGGTAAAGGAAATAGTATCCCTAGAGAAGATGGATTTGATATAACAGTTGCTTCAGAGATAATGGCAATTCTTTGTTTAGCAACAAGCTTAGAAGATTTAAAAGAAAGACTAGGTAATATGAT
>VEND01000137.1 GCA_009711765.1 Bacillota bacterium
ACTGAATTGTATCATGTAAATCATCTCCTCTTTTAAACAACGATTTACATATATATTCTAGTAAAATTCAAAAACTCCTTTTTGTAATTTATTGTAAAAATGTTCATATAATTACATTATTTAGTTTAGGTCTTTTAAATTACGAATTAAAGGTAAAAAATAAAGCCTTGATTAAAAAATCAAGACTTTTATATAAGAGGTAAGTTAAGGGGGGCCAAAACTTACCGCCTTGCCTATTTAAGTTTTATTAGCAGCTCTCCAGATTCAACCTGTTCTCCCTCTTTAGCTACTACAGTATCTACCTCTGCTGATTGTGTAGCTATTACATTAGTTTCCATTTTCATAGCCTCTATAACTGCTACAGTTTCATTTTCTTTTACTTTATCTCCTGGCTCAACTAATATTTTTAATACATTTCCTGGAATACTAGCTCCAATTTCTAAAGGATTATCAGGATCAGCCATCTTTGTAAACTCTGCTTCCTGTTTTATACCATTTGCTTTATCATATATTTTAATTTCTCTCCTACTATCATTTACTTCAAATATAATATTTCTTTTACCCTCTTCATCTAATTTACCTATTTCAAGTAATTTTATTACAAGTACCTTTCCTTCAGCAATTTCAACTTCACATGTTTCACCTTCATTTAAACCATGGAAGAATATATCACTACCCATATTACTGAAGTCTCCATGTTCTTTTATATAGTCTAGATATTCTTCAAATACTTTTGGATATAAACCATAGCTTATTAACTGTTTAGTTGTAGGCTTAAAACCGTATTTTTCCTCAAGGTATTTACTTGTTTTATCAAAATCCATAGGCTCTAGTAATTCTCCTGGTCTACATGTTATAGGCTCTTCATCTTTAAGGACTAACTTTTGAAGTTTTTCAGGGAAACCTCCTTGGGGTTGACCCATCATCCCTTTAAAGTATGATACTACTGAATCTGGGAAAGATTTTCCTTTAGCCTTTTCATATATATTTTCAGGAGTTAAATCATTTTGAACCATAAATATAGCTAAATCTCCTACTACCTTTGAAGATGGAGTAACTTTTATTATATCTCCTAACATTAAATTAACTTCCTTATACATATTCTTAACTTCATTAAATCTATGGCCAAGACCAAAACTTTCTACCTGGGGTTTAAGGTTAGAATATTGACCTCCTGGAAGTTCATATTTATATATTTCAGCAGTTGCTGATTTTAAATCTGATTCAAATTCTTCATATACTGGTCTTACAGCTCTCCAGTAATCAGATATCTTTTGTATTTTATTAGTTTCAAAACCTGTTTCTCTACTAGTATTATTTAAAGCTGCAACTATTGAATTCAGTGCTGGTTGACTTGTTAAACCTGACATGGAGTTTATAGCTGTATCAACTATATCTACTCCTGCTTCTGAAGCCATTAATATTGTAGCTACACCATTTCCACTAGTATCGTGGGTATGAAGGTGTATAGGAATGCTTATTTCATTTTTTAAAGCTTTAATTAACTTATAAGCAGCGTGGGGTTTTAATAATGCTGACATATCCTTAATACCAAGAATATGAGCCCCTGTTTTTTCTATTTGTTTTGCCATATTAACATAGTAATTTAAACTATATTTGTCTCTTTTTTCATCTAATATATCCCCTGTATAACATAAACAAGGTTCTGCAATTTTTCCTGTCTTTAATACTTCATCTATGGCAACTTCCATACCCTTTAACCAGTTTAAGGAGTCAAATATTCTAAATACATCTATTCCTCCCTTAGCTGATTGTTTTATAAGGTTTCTTATAACATTATCTGGGTAGTTCTTATATCCAACACCATTTGAACCCCTAATAAGCATTTGAAATAAAATATTTGGCATTTTCTTTCTTAATTTTTCTAATCTCTCCCAAGGTGATTCCTTTAAAAATCTATACGCAACATCAAAGGATGCTCCGCCCCACATTTCAAGGGAGAATAAATCTTTTTCTAAAACAGACATTGATTTAGCTATTTTAATCATATCTTTAGTTCTTACCCTTGTAGCCATTAATGATTGTTGCGCATCTCTCATTGTGGTATCTGTAAGTAGTAATTTATTTTGCTTCTTAATCCAATCTACAACGCCCTTAGGACCATTTTTATCAAGAATTTGTTTAGTTCCTGATAAATTCTTAACTTCACCAACATCTGGCACAATAGGTACATCAAATTCTTTTTTATTACCCTTAGTTTCATTTACAACCTTTTCACCGATATAATTTAATACTCTTAATTCAACATCGGCTTTAGGAGTAATATCAAATAATTCAGGATTATTTGATACAAATCCAGTATCACAAATTCCTTCTTTAAAAGCATCGTGATTTAAAACATTTATTAAAAATGCAGTGTTAGTTTTAACACCTCTTATTTTAGTTTCTCTAATAGATCTACTTGCCTTTCTAATGGCATCTTCAAAAGTTCTAGCCCAGGAAGTTGTCTTAACTAATAAACTATCATAATAAGGACTTATAACAGCACCTGTAAATCCATTCCCTCCATCAAGTCTTATTCCAAATCCAGAGCCAGTTCTATAAATATCAATTTTACCAGTATCCGGTGCAAAGTTATTAGAAGGGTCTTCTGTTGTTATTCTACATTGAATTGAATATCCCCGTACATTAATATCTTCTTGAGATTTTATACCTACTTCATCGGAATCTAGTGAATATCCTTCAGCTATTAATATTTGACTTTGTACTATATCTATTCCAGTAACTAATTCAGTAACTGTATGTTCAACTTGTATTCTAGGATTTGTTTCTATAAAGTAATGATTTCCATAGGCATCAACTAAAAACTCTACAGTCCCAGCACTTCTATAATCAACAGCCCTAGCTATCTTAAGAGCATCTTCACATATTTCTTTTCTTTTCTTTTCACTTAAACTTATAGCCGGTGTAAATTCAATTACCTTTTGGTGTCTTCTTTGTATTGAACAATCCCTTTCATATAGATGTACTAAATTACCTTTCTTATCTCCTAGTATTTGAACTTCTATATGCTTTGGTTTCTCTATATACTTCTCTACAAATATATCATCTATCCCAAAGGCTTTTTTTGCTTCATTCTTAGCGCTTTGATATTCCTTTAAAAGATCTTTTTCTTTTCTTACAATCCTCATACCTCTACCACCACCACCGGCAGCTGCTTTTAAGATAACTGGATATCCACAGTATTCAGCATATTCTTTTACCTCTTTTTCATTCCTTGCAGCCTTTTCTATTCCTGGTATAGTCGGTACTCCAACATTATTAGCAACTTTTTTAGATTTTATCTTATCTCCTAGTTTATCCATCATCTCATGGGTTGGTCCAATAAACTCAATACCTGCTTCTTCGCATTTTCTAGCAAATTCAGTATTCTCAGATAAAAATCCATATCCAGGATGTATAGCATCTACACCTTTATTAACTGCTAATTTAATAATTTCTTCAATATTTAAATAAGCTTCTATTGGTCCTTTGTTTTTTCCTATTAAATATGATTCATCAGCCTTTGTTCTAAATAAAGAATATTTATCTTCATCAGAATATATAGCAACAGACCTTATCCCGAGTTCATTACAAGCTCTGAATATCCTTATGGCAATTTCCCCTCTATTAGCCACGAGGATTCTTTTGAATTTTTTCATATTATCGCCCCGCCTTATTTTATATTTTTAGTTTATTTTAAGATCTTTATTATTTCATCAGTAAATTCCTTAGTGCCTAATTTACCGCCAAGATCCTTCGTTAATTTATCCTTTTGTAAAAATATTTCACTCATTGCCTTTTCTATTTTATTAGCTGCTTCATATTCGTCTATGGATTTAAGCATCATAATACCAGAAAGAATTGTAGATGTTGGATTAGCAATATTTTTACCTGCAATATCTGGTGCTGAACCATGAACTGATTCAAATACTGCTATATCATCACCAATATTAGCCCCCGGTGCTATACCTAGACCACCTATTAATCCTGCTGACATGTCAGATAATATATCTCCATAAAGATTAGGTGCAACTATCACATCATAATCTTTAGGATTTTGAACAAGCTTCATACTCATAGCATCCACTATTACATCTTCAAATTCAATATCTTCATAATTTTTAGCTACATCCTTAGCGCATTTTAAAAACAAACCATCGGAAAGTTTTAATATATTTGCCTTATGAACAGCAGTTACCTTTTTCTTTCCTTCCCTACCAGCAAGTTCAAAGGCAAATTTAGCTATTCTTTCACTAGCCTTCTTTGTAATAATTTTTATACTTTCTGCTGCTACATCGGATACATTATGTTCAATTCCTGCATATAAGCCTTCTGTGTTTTCTCGCACAATTATAAAATCTATATCTTCAAAAAGGGATTTAACTCCTTTATAACTTTTTATTGGTCTTACATTAGCATAAAGGTTAAGCACTTGTCTTAAATAAACATTAACGCTTCTAAAACCGACACCAACAGGAGTAGTTATTGGTCCCTTTAATGCAACTTTATTTTTCTTTATACTTTCTATTACTTCATCAGGTAATGGTGTATCATATTTCTCTAAAGCTATAGTTCCTGCCTCTACTATATCCCACTCTATTTGAACATTTGTTGCATCTATAATTCTTTTTGTAGCTTCTGTTACTTCAGGACCTATCCCATCACCAGGTATAAGTGTTATTTTCTTACTCATTTATATTTCCCCTTTCAAAAGTTAGTTAGATTTTATTAGATTTAATAATCCTCCTGCTAAAAGCATTTCTTTCTGTCTGTCAGTTATAGTTAATTTTAACTTATATTCCTTATCCTTAGATTTTAAAATTATAAAATCATTATCTATCTGAGTTAATAAGTCTTTTATAACTAATTTATCTAAAAGATTTATATCATCATAATCACTTTCATCAAGAAAACATAGAGGAAGTATTCCATTATTAATTAAATTTTGTTTATGGATTCTTGAAAATGATTTAGCTATAACAGCTTTAACTCCTAAATATAATGGAGCTAATGCAGCATGTTCACGACTTGAACCTTGACCATAATTCGTTCCAGCAACAATTATTCCACCGTCATTTTCCTTAGCTCTTTTAGGAAAATTCTCATCACATGGTGTTAAGCAATACTCAGATAAATATGGGATATTAGATCTATACGGTAATAACTTAGCATTTGAAGGCATTATATGATCAGTAGTAATATTATCCCCAACCTTAATTAAAACATTACCTTCTATTTCATTTTCTAAAGCTTTAGTCTCAGGGAATGGCTTTATATTTGGTCCTCTTACAATTGAAACATCATTTTCAGCCTCAGCTGGAGCTTTTATTAAATTATCATTTATTAAAAACTTCTCTGGCATTTTAACATCTAAATCATAATCATAATCTAAAGGATTAGTCATAACACCAGTAATCGCAGAAACAGCAGCTACCTCTGGACTTACTAAATAAATATCTGCTGAAGTTGTTCCTGAACGACCCTTAAAGTTTCTATTAAATGTTCTTAAAGACACACCATTAGTATTAGGTGCTTGCCCCATTCCTATACATGGTCCACAGGCACATTCTAGAATTCTAGCTCCTGCTGAAACAAGTTTTGCTAGTGCACCGTTTTCTGCAAGCATATTTAAAACTTGCTTAGAACCTGGAGATATTACTAAAGAAACATCTTCTGATATAGTTTTTCCATCTAATATATTACTAACCTTCATTAAATCCATATATGATGAGTTTGTACAACTACCAATTGCTATTTGATTAACCTTTTTTCCTTCTAATTCTTTTACCTTTACAACATTATCAGGACTATGAGGACAAGCAATTAAAGGTTTAAGTTCATTTAGATTAATTTCTATCTCCTCGTCATACTTAGCTTCTTTATCTGCCTTTAATTCAGTAAAATCTTCTTCTCTATCTTGAGCTTTTAAAAATTCATAAGTTACTTCATCTGAAGGGAATATACTAGTTGTAGCACCTAACTCTGCTCCCATATTTGTAATAGTTGCCCTTTCAGGTACTGTTAGACTTTTTAAACCTTCTCCGCTATATTCAAATATTTTATTAACTCCACCTTTAACTGAACATATCTCTAAAACCTTTAAAATAATATCCTTTGCCGATACTCCAGGCTTTAATTTTCCTGTTAATTTTACATTAACTATTTTAGGCATATCTATATAATACTCTCCACCTGCCATGGCAACTGCAACATCTAATCCACCTGCCCCGATAGCAAGCATACCTATACCTCCAGCTGTAGGAGTATGACTATCTGAACCAAGTATCGTCTCACCAGGAACACCAAATCTTTCAAGATGAACCTGATGGCATATACCATTACCAGGCTTTGAAAAATAAATTCCATGTTTCTTTGCTATTGACTGTATATAAAGATGATCATCTGCATTTTCTGGTCCTGCTTGTAATGTGTTGTGATCAATATATGCTACAGATCTTTTCGTTTTTACCCTATCTATACCTAAAGCTTCAAATTGTAAATAAGCCATTGTTCCTGTTGAATCTTGAGTTAAAGTCTGATCTATTTTTAAACCTATACCTTCACCTTTATTCATTTCACCTTTTACTAAATGCTTCTTTATAATCTTTTCTGCTACTGTAAGTTTCATAGCCTGTCCTCCTTTTATTTTAAACTGCTTCTATATCATCATCTTTTAATAAACTTGGTAAATGTAGTGAAACTATTCTTTTTAATTCTTTATTATGAATTACTGTTGTTCTTCCATTTTCATATTGTTCATCGATCCATGTCTTTATAGGACGTAATCTTGGATCTTTCTTAGTTATTTTATTATCTCCCTTTAATCTAAAGAAAGTATTTACCCAAGCTGCAATACCTGCTAGTCCTGAATATTGATTTATTGCCACTATAGCAGGTCTATCTAATATTTTTTCTGTATCAAATGCATTATAAATCTCTTCATTTTTTAACATTCCATCAGCATGTATTCCTGCTTTTGTTACATTAAATTCATTACCAACAAAGGGTGTATCAGAATGTATTTTATAATTAAGCTCTCTTTGGAAATACTCAGCAACTTCAGTAATCACTTTAAGATTTAAATCATCAAGTGATCCTTTTAATTGACCATATTGTACAAGCATTGCTTCTAGTGGACAATTTCCCGTTCTCTCACCTATACCAAAAAGGGTTGTATTTATTGAAGATGATCCATATAGCCAAGCTGCTAAGGAATTATCTACAACTGAGTAAAAATCATTATGTCCATGCCATTCTATTTGTTCTGATTTTATATCGGTATTATATTTAAGTCCATGTATTATTGCTGGTATACTTCTTGGTAATTCAACTCCATCAAATGCTACACCAAGACCTAAGGTATCACAAGCTCTTATTTTTACATCAAGCTCTGAACCTTTAGATAGTTCTAATAAATTATTAACTAAAGGCACTACAAAACCATAAAAATCAGCCCTTGTTATATCCTCTAGGTGACATCTTGGTACTATCCCATTTTCTAAAGCCTTTTCGGCTAAAGATAAGTACATATTCATAGCTTTACGTCTATCAACATTTAATTTTTTAAATATATGATAATCTGAACAAGACATTAACATACCAGTCTCTTTAATGCCCATTTTCTTTACTAATTCTAAGTCCTCTTCCTTTGCTCTTATCCATGATGTAATCTCTGGAAAATCATAACCTTTATTCATACACTCTTTTACAGCTAATCTATCCTTTTCTGAGTATAGAAAAAACTCAGTTTGTCTTATTACACCAGATCCATTATCTATTTTATGAAGATAATCATAAAGTTTAACAATTTGTTCTACTGTAAAAGATGACATAGATTGCTGTCCATCTCTAAATGTTGTATCTGTAATCCATATATTCTCAGGTAAATTTTTAGGATAATGAATATTATTAAATTTTAATCTTGGTACCTCTGAATAAGGGAAAGTACCTTTATATAGATTAGGTTTTTTCACGTTATTTAAATTATAATTGTATGCATTAGATTTTTTCGTCGAGTTTTTTGTAAAAAGAAATTTATCTTTCATTATTTAACCCCCTTGTTTTGTTATGAAGGATTGACTTCATTTTCCTTCATTATTATAATTATTCATGATTTCTTAAAAATATAAAAAACGCATTTTGTAAACATAAATTTATTTTTAAGTTCCTTTCATCATCGTTATCGTTATTATTCCAGGCCTGCTTTTGATAAACGAAAGAAAAACTGATCTTTATAAATAATATAAAAATAGTTTTGTACTTTAGTGTCTAAAAGCATTTTAACATAAAAAAAGTCGTTTTACAAGAACTTTTTGCAAGAGATTTTATTTTTCTTGCAAATAAAGTCTCATCTTTTAAATTATTTTAATATTTTAACGTTTTTGTTAAGAAAAATCAACCTTAGTATTTAAATAACAAATTCCAATTTTTAAATAAAACTAAAAACTCTTTAACTTTAACAGATTAGTCTATACAAAAAAACAGCGAAATAATCGCTGTTTTACCTATTTTCTAGCTTTTTATATGTCTTAATTTTTTTAAATATATACAGCTCTTTTATTAAAACTATAAAATGCAAGTGATTTTATATTAACTTCATAAAAATATTTTCTAATCCCATGGATTTTATAGTTTTAGATATCTTAGATTTATCTACATTATATAAACCCTTTCTTTTCATTCTTTCAAAATAAACAGAACCTGAAAAAGTATATTTCTTATTAATACCCTCTTTAGAACTCATTTGATTATTCACATAACTTATTGCATCCCCTGTTGCTAGATTATTAGGTATTTTAAATAAATCTTTATTAAATATATACCTCACACTATTATATCCTGCTAATACTCCAGTAACTATAGCCTCTGTATGACCTACTAAAAGACCTGCCTTTTCACCACAACAAAAGAGGTTATCTATTCCTATAACCTTCATATAATCATCCCTTGGTGCCATATCAAAAAATCTCATTGAATTTCCTAATCCCCCTGTATAAGGATCTTCATACCTTGAATTTTCTAGTCCTGGTATTTTTCTTAATTTATCTAAATTATAAAAAGGACTCATTAGTTTTGCATGACCAGTATCTAAAAGTATTAAATTATCACTATATTCCTTTAAAGCATACTGTTGACATGCTTTAATATCTAATTTATCTTCCTTTAAATTTTCAGGAATAGCAATAATAGAAACTCCCTTAGTATTTAATTCATTTTGTATATCTTTATTAAGAGATTCTTTAAGTATTTTACATGAACCACTCATAGCTCCAAAGGAACCATCTTTCTTTTTTGCTGTTAATTCATCTATACCTGAAAGTCCTGTTAAACTTACCCTTCCTTTAAAACTTGGACATCTTATTATACACATAGCACAACCATTACCAAATTTTGAACAATTTTTGATAGGTCCTGCTGTACCTGTTGCATCTATAAAAACATCACCATTATATGTGTTTCCCTTTTCATCCTCTATAGAAGTTATATTATTATCTTTTTTTTCAACCTTCACTATTCTTGAATTTAATCTTAAATCTATTCCCATTTTTTTTATTAAATTAAAAACTTCACCATGGGTTTTTACTATATCATATAAGCTTGCATGTTTATGTCCAGGAAAATTTATATTAATATGTCTAGAATTTTTATCACATATTGAAAATAAATCCCCACCTCCTAAAGCTATCATTTCTTCACTTGCAGTATATCTACCGTTATTTCTCATTATTCCACCTACAAGTCCTGTACCTAAAAGCATATCTGTTCTTTCTATTAATAAAACATCTAGATCAAATTTTTTACAGGCTATAGCAGCTGCACAACCTGCCCAACCTCCTCCGACTATAACTATCCTTTTCATATTAATCCCCTCTTGTAAATTAATTAAAATCATTATCCTATCTTTAGTATGGATATATATAAACTGTATATACCAATTAATAAATTATTATTTAATAAACATAAATAAAAACCTTTACTTTTTATAAAACAATGTTTATAATTATATTGTTATTTTATATTAAAATTTTACAACAAAAGGAAGTGGGGAGTATGAATTTAGTAACTTTTGATGCATTTAGAACCCTTAATATTAAAGGTATACACTATATTAAACCTGAAAACTTCTTTAAGGAAAAGGATATAATACTAGATGCAGATTGGATTTTATATCCACAGTATTGGCAAGTAAATTCTTTGGTATATGGATTAAAGAAAAATATATTTCCTAATATAAGCACTTTTCATTTAGGTCATAACAAGATAGAAATGACTAGAGCATTTATGGCAGTTTGTCCTGAAAATGTACCCTATACTGAAATATTAAGTAATACCCCTAGTAATATAGATTATATACTTGATAATTTTACCTTTCCTTTTATAGCTAAAGAAATAAAAAGCTCAATGGGAAATGGAGTTCATTTAATAACTAATAAAAAAGAATTTAAAGATTACTTAAAAACTAATGAAATTTTATATATACAAGAAAAGTTACCTATAGATAGGGACTTAAGAATTACTTATTTAGGTGATGAAGTAATAGGAGCATACTGGCGAATTGGTTCAGATAGCTTTAAAAACAATGTAGCCAAAGGAGGTACAATATCCTATGATAATATTCCTAAAAAAGCTATTGAGTTAGTTCAAAAGGTAGCTAAAGATTTAGGAATTAATCATGCAGGTTTTGATATTGCAGAGGTAGATGGCTATTTTTATTTAATAGAATTTAATGTGTTATTTGGAACTAAAGGTTTAATTGATATGGGAGTTAATTTAAGTGAAAAAATATTAAATTACTTAAAAAGTCAAACACCGACTGATCCAAACTATCCTTTTTTCCCAAGAGTATCATAAAATGGCATGCATAGCATGCCATTTTTTATGCATTATTAACTTTTTTCTTACTCGCAGATGCTAAAATTGCTCCTAAAGCAATAGATAAAAAAGCTGCCATTAATACCCTGTATTCAGGGGGTAATAAAAAGGTAACTGTATGGGCTGGGATCCAAAATAAAGGTATCGTTTTAATTACTACAAAAGATACAAATCCTTCCCAATCAATATTATTTAATGCCTTTTTTAAAGTAACATTAGAATTTTCTTTATCAGATAAATCAATATATGCATCTGTTATTCTATGAAATCCCATAAATGTTGGTGCAAAAGTTAGATTCATAAGAGCACTTGTAAAGAATGCAAACAATAAATTAGAATTTTTCCCAGGTAGTAATCCAGCATCTATAGATGCATTTACCCCTCCTGCAAACAATGGGAACATAATGGCAAATACCATCCCAAAAAAGCCCCATATTATAGCTCTATAAACAATTCCTGATGGTTTTTTCCATTTTCCAGCACCTATTCTTATTGCTAATAATTCACCCATGGTAGCTAAGATTGATAACTTAACAAATCCCATTAAATATGGATGATTTGTAGTCAAAGATATAAACACATTGTGTGTTGCAGGAAAAATTAATATAAAACCAAATAATAACAAAAGTAGTCCCCAAATAAAATCTCCTTTTCTCAATTCGTTTCCTCCTTAGATGTAATTTTTTAAGCTCTCATATATATCTTATACAATTTTTTTTAAGTTTTCAAATATTTTTTAAGTTTTAACTAAATTATTTATGTAAGGTAAAGTAAATATATAGTCATTTCTTTATTTATTTTACTATGAGCCAATATTTCTCCACTGTGGAAATTAATTATTTTTTAATTGTTATTATCTGGTTTAAGTATAAAAAATTTCTAGTATTTTAAGACTGATTTTGTAACCTAACCATAGTAGTGTCAAATCATTAAGAAAAGACTTGCAAAAGCAAGTCTTATCCTAATATAACTTCAATATTATGATCTTTGTTATCATTCTTAAGTTCAATATAGTCTTTATCTATAACTTTTTTATCATACTTTATTTCCTTTATTCCTTCATATATTTTGTTTGGATTTTTAATATTTATAATATACTGACTGTCATTATAATTATATTTCATTGTATATTCTGGCCAATCACTAGGTATACAAGGATTTAAATAAATTCTATTATCTACCTTTTTAAATCCTAAAATATCCTCTAAGCCAACTTTATACATCCAACCAGCAGTTCCTGTATACCAAGTCCATCCTCCTCTACCATCATGGGGACTAACTGCATATACATCTGCAGCCATTACATAGGGTTCTACTTTATAAGTAGCACACTCTATAGGCGTTCTTGTATGATTTACTGGGTTTATTAGATTATATAACTTCCATGCTTTTTCCCTATTTTTCATCATAGCATTAGCTTTAATAACCCAAGTTGCAGCGTGGGTATATTGTCCTCCATTCTCTCTTACACCAGGAACATATCCCTTTATATATCCAGGGTCTAAACTGCTTTTATCAAAGGGAGGTGTAAATAGAAGAATTAAACCCTTATCTTCTTTTACTAAATGTTTATCAACTGATTCCATTGCCTCTATTGTTCTTTTATAGCTACCACAACCTGAAATTATTGACCAAGACTGAGCTAATGAATCTATCATACATTCGCTATTTTCAGCTGAGCCTAAAGGTGTTCCATCGTCAAAATATGCTCTTTTATACCAACTACCATCCCATGCATTTTCTTCTATGTTTTCTCTAATCTTATCTACTACTTCTAAATATTTTTCTGCACGTTCATTATCATTTACTTTTTTAGCTATAGATGAAAAACGTTTTAATATTAAGCAAATAAACCAACCTAACCATACACTTTCTCCTTTACCTAAATTCCCGACTTTATTCATTCCATCGTTCCAGTCACCAGAACCCATTAAAGGTATTCCATGCTCACCATATTTTAATGCCCTTTCTATTGCTCTTATACAGTGATTATAAACAGAAGCTTTTTCTTGTGAAACAGTAGGTATATTATACTTTTCATCTTCACCTTCTTTTAATGGTTCACTTTCAATAAAATTAACTTCCTCATCTAATATTGTGTAGTCTCCAGTTTTTATAATATATTCAGTTAATGCTAATGGTAGCCACATTAAATCATCAGAAAATCTTGTTCTTATACCTTTATCTGCTTCTGTTGTTTTTGATTTATGCCACCAATGTTGTACATCACCCTCTTTAAACTGATGGGCACAATGTAGAATTATTTGATCCCTTGTTATTTTTGAGTCTGCATATATAGTATTCATTGCATCTTGTAATTGATCTCTAAACCCATATGCTCCTCCTGATTGATAAAAGGCTGATTTTGCCCATAATCTACATGATATTGTCTGATACATTAACCAGTAATTTAGTAATATATCCATTGAAGGATCTGGAGTTTCTACACTTATCCTTCCTAACATTTCATCCCAATTATTTTTTGAAGCTTCTAACTCTTCCTTGCATATAGAAACATTTCTATACTTATCTACAAGCCTATTTATATTTTCTTTATTTTTACATTGGCCAAACATAAAAGTTATTTCTTTTTCTTCTTTAGGTTTTAAATTAACCTTTATTTGAAATGCTCCACAAGGATCTAAACAAGATCCTACATTTCCTGAAAGTCCCTCTCTTTTTAATGCTATAGGATTATTTAAATCACCATCTCTTCCTGTAAATTCTTCTGAATCACCTGTAAAGCCTATTACATTTTCTGAAGCATTCATAAAAGCAATTCTATTAGGGAATTCATCATTATACGAATTTGTAATTAATAAAGTATTATTTTCATCTACTTTAGTATTAATAAATTGTCTAGTATCTTCTTGACTAACCCCTAATACCGGTTTGATATAATATGTTAAAGTTAAGTTTCTATCGACATTTGAGTTGTTTTTTAAGTTTACTAAACTAATTTTTACAGGATCATCCTTTGTAACAAACATCGTAAGATCTTGATTAATACCATGACTATAATGTTCAAATTTAGAATAACCTAAGCCATGGGTTATAATATATTCTTCTCCTTCCCTTATAGGAAGTGGTGTCATAGTCCAAACGTCACCATTATCTTCATCTCTAATATATATAACCTCTCCTGGTTTATCAGATACAGGGTCATTAGACCAAGGTGTTAGTTTATTTTCTCTACTATTTTCAGCCCAAATAAAACCTGATCCATTTTCTGATACTAAGAAACCAAATTGTTTATTAGCAACTACATTTATCCAAGGAGCTGGTGTATACATACCTTTTTTAAGTTTTATTATATATTCTTTATAATCTTTACTAAATCCACCATATCCATTAAAGAATGAAAAATCTATTTCCCTTTCTTTATTACCATTGTGAATAAAGTCTATATTTTTAAATTCTTTAATATCTGGATAATTATATTCTTCATCTGTATAGATTTGATCTTCTATTCCTCCTAGACTGCCCTTTAATATTACCTTAGCGACAGTGTAGAGTAATATCTTATCATCTTCATCCATTATATTGGCACTTCTTATAAATATGCCTCCTGGTTTATCTACTAAATCACTTCTCTGATTTTGAAATACTGTATCTTTTATCAAATCCATAAGTGGTTGAATGTAGCTACTTTTGTCTTCATTTAATATTACAAGATCAACTTCTAAACCTTTTAATTTCAAATATTCATGGGCTTTTAATGCTTCTTTAACTATACTTATATCATCAGTATTATCAATAGTAACAAGTAATATTGGATTATCCCCTGATATACCATAAGCCCATAAAGAAGACTGTCCTTTTTTATTTAAACTAATAATGTCTTGATATTTCTTTCTCATAGGACTTAAGAAAATTATATGGGATAATAAATCTTGATATACTTTTATTTGATTAAAGTCTAAATTTAAATAATTATTCTCAACTTGACTTCTCGTATAAGCTAATTCAAAAGCTCTTGTAAGTGAAGAAGTCTTTTGATATTTCTTAGCTAACTCAACTGCATCCTCTTTATTATCTGATAATCCAGTAATAAATGTAATTTTTACCTTCCCATTAGGTTTAACTTTAACAGTTTTTCTTAAACTCATAATTGGATCAATAACAATACCTGTAGTATTTGTTAACGGTTCATATAATGCTTTAGGATTAGTGATATTTCTTCCTCTGCCTATAAAGTTTTCTCTATTACTTTCATATTGTAAACCACCGACTGATTCTCCTTCAACAACAACAGAATGTAATGCCCACTTTATCTTTTCTTTATGTTCCCTAGGTCTTCTACCTGCTAAAAGTGTATTATATTCTTGTAAAATTTCAGTTCTAATAAATAAATTACTAAATGCTGGATGTGCTAAATCTGAATTATGATTAGCAATTATAGACTCATTATAACTTGTAACTTCTATATTAGATTCTTTATCTCCATGGTTAATTAATGTAACAGTTCTAACTTCAACATTATCCTCTGAAGACACAACAATTTGTGTATGAGTCTCTAAATTATCATCAGTTCTAATATATTCAGCTTTATCCTGACCAAAAATAATCTTTTGCCCATCAGCTTCTTTACAAAGAGGTTCATAAGTAGCTGACCAACTTTTATTATTTTTAGTATCTCTTAATAATATAAAACTTCCATGTTTTTCAGTTAGATCATCTCTCCATCTTGTTATTTGAATATCATCTTTCTTACTAAAACCCCTTCCTCCATCTGTTAACAATACTGAATATCTACCATTTGTTAACATATGACATCGTGGAATAGGATATTGTAAATCATCAAAGGTTCTTTTAAACTGAATATCCGGTGTTTCAACATTTTCTATAGGTTTAACATGTTCTTTATATTCCTTTGTAATAATTACTCTTAGAGGTATTTTTTCTTGTAATAATATTTCTCCAGCCTTTATCATTGGCTCAGAATGAAATCTTTCTTGCATTATGTTATTATTTAAATAATTATTTATTGATATTAAACTCATTCCAAGATGATGGGTCATAAAACTTTTAACTATGCCTTTATTTTCTCCAAAAGGTATTCTTTCAGGAGTATAATCAATAGCTTCATATAACCCATAGTCTCCTTCTAGACCTTCTTTAATTAAAGATTTTGTATTTTCTATAGCTTCCTTTGGTTCATATGGTAAAGCTAAAAATGAAGAATATGGTGATACAACCACATCATCAATTAATCCCCTTTTTAATCCTAAATCAGGAACTCCAAAAGCTTTATATTGATAATTAAAATTAAAATCAAAAGCAAAATATCCTGATTCTGATGTCCCCCAAGGGACTTTTCTTTTTCTTCCATATAACTTCTGAGATTTAATTACTGTCTTGTATGTTTCATCTAATATAGTATTTGAATATTTTTTCATTATTAATCCAGGCATTAAATATTCAAATATTGTTCCAGTCCATGATACTAATCCTCTATATCCCTTGACTATAGATAATGCTCTTCCTAATTTAAACCAATGATTTTTTGGAACTTCTCTTCTAACTATAGCTAAGTAACTCGTTATTCTAGCCTCAGTAGCCAATAAATCATAATAAGAGTCTGTTAACTTTTGTTCTTCTACATGATAACCTATTGCAAACAATTGTCTGTTTGTATCATATAATGGTTTAAATTCAGTGTTATTTATTAAATTATATATCCTTTCATTTAAAACATTTATATTATTTTTTATTTCCTTTATATTTTCTAAAGAAGTTATTATTTTATTTTTAAAAATGTTTAATTCATCTGAGTTATTATAATTATCCTCTAGATGAGTTAAAATTTCTTCATAAATATGCTCTAAAGAATTTAAAGATATTTTAGTTTTTATATCATTTAATTTTGATTTAATTAAATCATCATCTATATCAAAATCATCATAGTTAAAGAAAAATCTATTAAATTCTTTGTTAAACTCACTTATCATGTTATTTAACTTTATATTCCAAAATCCATTTTTATTATCCTTACTGATTAACTCTAAAACTCTTTTAAAATCAGCTAAAGAATATTTATCATCCTCTAATAAATTCTTTACTTCCTTTTTATAACTTTTATCCTCTGTTAAATTAATAGTATCTAATATACCATTTATTAACCTCTTATTTATTATAGGCTTTTTTAAATATTCTAATAGACTCTGTTTCACAGTAATCAAATAGCCTACAAAATTACCACTATCTACAGTTGATACAAAGAAAGGTCTTAAGGGTTCTAAGTTTTTTGTATCATACCAATTGTATAAATGTCCCCTCCAAGTATCTAGACTCTCTACAGATGTAAGTGTTTTATTTAATCTATCCACCATGTCAGAAATTGTTATATATCCTAAATCGCTAGCTGAAATTATAGAAATCATTAAAAAACCAATATTAGTTGGTGATGTTCTATTAGCTAATCCGTTAGGTGGATCTATTTGTAAATTGTCTGGAGGAAGATAATTATTATTATTAGATGCAAAATCCTCATAATAAGCCCAAGTTTTTCTTGATAATCTTCTAAGTAATTTAATTTCACTATCATCAAGTTTATCAACTTTACTAACTTTAGGTTTGCTTACCTTATATGCAATATATGGTGATGCTATCCATAATGCTAAAACAGGTATAGCTATTAAAGCATTTCTAAGATTTATTACTGATGATATAATAATGGTTAATAAAGCTATTATTATTGAGATTTTCATACGTTTAAAGTAACCATTTAAATCATTATCTAATTTCTTCTCTATATCTGCAGCTGTAGTCCATTCTATAAGATTTCTCTTTGAAATAAATACCCTGTAAAGAGTTCTTAAAATAGCATCAGCCATCATGTAAGCTCTATGGGGTAAAAACGTAAAGGAAAGTAAAACTTCCCATATGACTCTTTTAAATCCCCATATTATATCACTATTGATTTTTTCTTTAGATAAATTATAATTTTTATTAATTATATTATCTATTAAATGTAATATTAATGGATTTCCTATAAAAATTATTGCTGCTAAAACATAAACTAAAGTATTTCCAGGGAAAATTGTTAAACCTAAAATTAATAATAAAGTTAAATTAATAGGAACTAAACTTCTTCTTAAATCATCTATTATTTTCCATTTAGAAACACTATTTAATGGATTTTTAATGCTATCCCCTTTAGCATTTTTTACTTTACTTTTAAGCCATTTAATAAGTTGCCAATCTCCCCTAACCCATCTGTGTAATCTCATTATATAAGAACTATATTTCCTTGGATATCCATCCATAAGTTCAATATCAGTGGTTAAACCAGTTCTTATTAAACAACCTTCTAATAAATCATGGCTTAATATGGTATCTTCAGGTATTTTATTAACTAATACTTTATTAAATATATCAACGTCAAATATACCTTTTCCTGTAAAAATTCCTTCTCCAAATAAATCTTGATAAACATCTGAGTATGCAGTAGTATATGGTTCTATACCTCCTTGCCCTGCAAATACCCTTGTAAAAAAGGAACTATTTGAGCTTTCTGTATCTATACTTATTCTAGGCTGAATCAATCCATATCCCGCTGTCACGGTTTTCTTATTTTCATCATAAACAGCTTTATTAAGTGGATGACTTATTGTTCCTATAAGTTCTTTAGCAGTATTTAAAGGTAATTCGGTATCTCCATCTAATGTTATTACATATTTTATTTTATTTTGTAGTATAGAAATATCCTCAGAAATAGTAGTATATGAAGTATCACTAAATCCCTTTAATAATCTATTTAATTCTATTAATGCTCCCCTTTTTCTCTCCCAACCCATCCAACGATTCTGTTTTTTAGAAAATTGTCTATGTCTATGGAAGTAATAGAATTTATTATGCTTATGGGGATATTTTTTATTTAATTTCTTAATTTCTTTTAAAGTCTTTTCTATTATTTCTTTATCCATATTGGTTTCTTTTTTATCTGAATCCTTATAATCACCTGCAATAGCAAAGTAAATATTTTCCTCTTTATTTGCTAAGTAAAATACTTCTAACCTTTTTACTAACTTTTTAGCTTGTTTTTTACTAGTTAATAATGTAGGTATTACAACTAAAGTTGAGACTTCTTTAGGCAAACCTTCCTTATATTCAAGTTTTGGTAATATAGCAGGTGAAAAAACATGGGTTATAAACCAGTTTATAAAAGAAATTGAAAATTCACTGGCTGGTATTAAAATAACAATTCCTACAATAAAACTTAAAAAATAACTACTAAAATTATTATATGAATAAAATGAAAAACCACCTGTAATTATTAAAGTAAATACAACTATAGGAATAATATAATATGATAGTGGATAACCATGTAAAATATACTTAGATGGTCTAGTATTAAACTTTTCAAATAACCTTTTTCTTCCTTTATCAATAATATAGTATCCAATATGATTTTTCCTTTGTTCTTTTTTGTTCTCTTCAGCAAGCTTTAATGCTTTTCTTGCTATATTAGTTTCTGTAGTATTACATTTTCTAGCTAATTTTTCAATTTCATTTCTATAATATTCCTTCGATTGAAAGTCCATATCTTTATACTTATTAGTAGGATCTAACTTTAATATATCCTCTACAACACAAAGTCTTTCATATACATTTATCCAATTAAGACTTGAAATATCTTTTAAGCTAAGTATAGCATTTCCCATTGACATTTTAAATTTTGCCTGTTCTTTATGGGCTTGTTCAGCTATCTTATCTATATCTAAATCATAATCAGTAGCTTTTTTTTCTATAATGTCTAGAATTTCTCCATTGTCAGTATCCTGTTTTCTAATAAGTGTTAGTAAATGCTCAATATATGGAAAGTTTATCTTTTCCATTGTCTTTAAATTTTCATTTACTGAATCTTTAAGATATATATTTCCTATAACAGTTTCTTCAGCTTTTTCCCACTGTTGATGTATAAAATCAATTTCTTCGCTAATATTTTTTATATATTCAATCAATGCAATTCTTAACATTAATGATAAAGACCAAATTTCTGCAATAGATAAAATATATCTTGTCTGATACGCTTTAACAAATCCTATTAAATCTTCGCTATCTAATTTTCCATCAGTATGGGAAATTAACTCTAAAGCTATTTCATATACTCTTGGAAAATCCTTTAACTTGCCTGTTTTAAGTACATTAAGTCTTAAATACTTATCTTTTTTTAAATTTTGTTTTGTCTCTTTAAATTGTTCTTCTATTAAATAAAAATTATCTAAAAGCCATTGTGACGCAGGAGATTTTTGCCGATCTGTTTCATTGAGTTTTTTATAAATATTTGCTATGATTCTATAATTATTATTAAGTCTACTTATAAGAAGCTTATTAGACTTTAAATCCTTAGATACCATCTGATTATCTGCAAGTTCTTTAGCATGTTCTTCTAACTCATCACTATTTAATAACACATCCTTAATTCCAGGTATCTTTTCATCACTTCTTTTATAGCTTTTTAAACTTATTATTAAAAGAATCCCTGCTATTATTAAAAGAATGAATATTGGCATTTTTCCTCATTCCTTTCGTTTAATTTATTAACTACAAAAATCAAAACCTAGAACTTTAGAGAATTATTATCTCTTACTAGGTTTGATTTTTATATTTTATTTTTTATTTAGTAACCTTTTAACCTTATCACTAAAAACGGTTGATAACTCCTTAGCATATTCTTCTGAAAAACCCTCTGTGTATACATTAAATAAAGGCTTTTCGCTATCAGGAAGTATTAATGCCCATCCTTTATCGCTATTTATCTTTACTCCTTCAAATAATTCTATATCTTCATCTTTATGTTCCTCTATTACTTCTCTAATAATCCTGCCTTTATCTTTCCAATGACACTCAATTTCTTGTTTAACAAAATGAAAATCAGGTATCTCCTCTATTAAAACACTTAAATTTATATCCCTTTTTACTAAGAAATCTATTATCTTTCCAGAACCCCAAATTCCATCAAAATATAATACATACTGTAATAATTGTGAATTTTTATTATTAGTAATCATTTTCCTCATAACATCTGAAGGATTTGATTTTGTACGTATTACATTAGTATTGTGTTCACTCGCTATCCTTTCAATTATTCTAGGAGAATTATATGGTACAACTAATTTACTCTTATTATCTTCTCTTAAAGCTATTAAAGATATTAAGGCCATATATTTCTCTTTGTCTATTATTGTTCCTTTATTATCAATTAATATTAAATTTTCTCCATTTTCACTAAATATTATTCCTATATCTGCTTTCTTGTTTACAACCTCACTAGATATAGTTGTTAAATAATCCTTTACTGAAGTATACTTATTAATAGAATTATCTATTTGTATATCACAGCCTAAATCTTCTAGAAATTTTTTAGCATAATTTAATATGTTACTAGACCTTGAACTTATTATTAGTTTAGGATTTTTTATTTTTATCTTATCTACATCTTTCATCAAATCTAATCCATATCTTATATATAAAGATGAAAAATTCCTAACCCTTATTATATCCTTGATCCTATCCCTATTACATCTTTCAAAGTCTTCTCTATTGAATATATTTTCTATCTTTCTCTCTGTATTTCTATCTATATTAGCTCCATGACTATCTATCATTTCTATATGGACTTTGTTTAATTCAGAATCATCCATTCTCACATGTATGCCACCACTAGCCTTATAATGACGTACTGCAAATCTGTTCATCGCTACAGAACCCTCTGTTATATCTATTATGCCCCCTCCTGTGGATAAAATCCCTGATACTAGTGAATTCTTAATGCTTCTTGAAGCATTAGTATCATCAGAACTAACCACATAGGTATCATCTCCCTTTATTGTAGATGCAAAAGAAGAGCCTAATTTAGATGCAAACTCAGGAGTTATATCTATATTAATCTCTCCTGAAATATCTCTAAACCCAAAAAGGGTTTTTGAAGACTTAGTACCCCAAACCATATTTTGATTAGCCACAGTATTTTCCTCTATTTTCTTATGGGGCCATATTTTAATATTAGGTTTAATTACTACTTCATTTGCTAATTCACTTCCAGAGCCAATAACAGAATCTTCATATAGATTAACTCTTTCTTTCAAGGCTACATTACTACAGATTACACTACCCTTTATTTGTGAATTGTTGCTTATTCTAGTATTTTTCCATATAATGCTTCTTTTTATAGAATTTTTGTATTTAATCTCACTATTATCACCTATAATAGTAAATGGTCCTAGTGAAGTATCATTATCGATATGACAATTCTTACCTATATAAACAGGCGGTTTTAAATTAACAGCATTTCCTATTGTACTTCCTTCACCTATCCATATTCCTTTTTCAATTTGACTTTCTGAAAAACTTAAATTTACTTTACCTTTAAGTATGTCAAATTGAGTATCTTTATAAGATTTTAAATCTCCAACATCAGACCAATAATCTTCTATAACATAGCCATACATTGGTATGTTATCTTCTAGTAATCTTGGAAATAAATCTTTACTAAAGTCAAAGTTTTCACCCTTATTAAAATAATCTAATACCTCTGGCTCTAGAATATAAATACCAGTATTTATTGTGTCACTAAAAACTTCTCCCCAACTAGGTTTTTCTAAAAATCTTACTATTTTATCATTTTCATCAGTAATAATTACTCCATACTCTAAAGGAACAGATTCTTTTTTTAATAAAAGTGTTGCTTTTGAATTCTTTTCTTTATGAAATTTTATTGCCTTACTTATATCAATATCAGTCAATGCATCTCCACTTATAACAATAAAAGTATCATCTAGAAAGTCATCAGCATTTTTAACACTTCCTCCAGTTCCTAAGGGAGTTTCTTCAATATAATATTTTAAATTTACCCCCCAATGGTCCCCTGTTGTAAAATAATCTGTTATTACAGAGGGTAAGTATGCCATTGTTACTGCTATATCTTTAATCCCATATTTTCTTAATAGCTCTATAGAATACTCCATTATTGGCTTATTTAATATTGGTACCATAGGTTTTGGTAGATCACATGTTAAAGGTCTTAACCTAGTTCCTTTTCCTCCTGCCATAACTACAGCTTTAATTGTAATCACTCCTTTTATATTTAAGTTAAAATCTTCAACTCATTTTATTTAATTTTTTTAGATACTTATAATCTATTTTTAACAGATATTAAAAAATTTATGTAAAAAACCTTCGATTTACAAACTAATGTAAATCAAAGGTTTTAATAATAAATTAAAAAAGGCGGCGATTAAATGATTTCGCCGCTTATTCTTGGCTCTTCACTAATCGTCAATGTTATAAGTTATTCCGTGTACACTTTTGTAGTGTATAGGTTCCATTAACCCATCACAATTCTGACA
>VEND01000016.1 GCA_009711765.1 Bacillota bacterium
AATGGTTCCAGAAGCTCAAATGCTACATTATATTGATAATATAGATGCTAAAGTTTATGATATGGAAAAAGCATTATCAGATGTAGAACCTAAAGAATTTACTGATAGAATATGGTCATTAGATAATAGAAAACTTTATAAAACAGCCTTTGATAAAAAGTAAAATAAGGAGCAGTTAAACTGCTCCTTATATATTTAATATAAAAAGGGAAATATATGATTTTATAGAAATATTAAGTTAATGGGGTGATGATTTTGACTATGCGCTATATAATAGGAAGAGCAAAAAGTGGTAAAAATGAAAAAGTTCTTTCTGAAATTAAAGAGAATATAAAGGAAAATACTAATAAAAAGCTTATATTATTAGTGCCAGAGCAATTTACTCTACAAGCAGAATATGACCTTATATCAAAGATGGATTTAGATGGAATTATGAATTTAGAGGTATTAAGTTTTAAAAGATTAGCATATAAAGTTTTTAATGAAGTCGGAGGACTAAAAAAGATAGATATAAACGATTTAGGTAAGGTAATGGTATTAAGAAATTTATTTGATGAGTATTTTAATGAATTAAATGTATATAAAAAGGTATCAAAACAGGATGGTTTTTTAAAGGATTTTTCTGATTTGGTTACTGAATTTAAAAGAAATGATATAACCTATGATATTTTAAAAAAAGATATTAAAGATGTAGAAGATGAAATGCTTAAAAGGAAATTAAAGGATATTTCCTTAATGTATAAAGAATTTAGTGGGTATATGGAAGATAAATATTCAGATGATGAGGATAAATTTAATCTTCTTATTGAAAAGATGGATGAATCTAATTTTTTAGACGGGGCAGAAATTTGGATAGATGGTTTTTCTAAATTCACATCACAAAAGTATAGAATTATAGAAAAACTTTTACTAAAGGCTAGTAGAGTTAATATTACACTCACATTAGATTTAGATTGGAATGTTAATGATTATGATCTATTTTCACCGAGCATGGAAGTCTTTAGAAGACTTAAAAAAATAACTTATGAAAATGGCATAGAAGAAGAAATAGTTAATATTAGAAATAATAATTTAACTAAAGAATTAAAGCATATAGAAAAAGAGTTATACTCATATCCTTACAATGTATATGAAAAAGAAGTAAAAAATTTAGAATTATTTTCAGCCCTTAATCAGTATACTGAAATAGAAAATACAGCTTGTAAAATTATCTCCTTAGTAAGAGACAAAGGTTATACATGGAAGGATATAGCAGTTGTAACTAATTCTTTAGAAACTTATTCAATGACTATAAAAAGGGTCTTTAGTGAGTATAATATTCCATTTTTTTTGGATGAAAAAAGAAATATATTAAATAATCCATTAATTAAATTTATACTTTCTGGTATCAATATCATAGAGAGAAATTTTAGATATGATGATGTGTTTAGGTTTATAAAAACAGGATTTACAGATTTAACTAAGTATGAATACGAAATATTAGAAAATTATGCCCTTGAGTATGGTATTAAAGGGAACATGTGGTTTGAAGAATTTAAATATGGAGATGATTTAAAAAGGTTAAATAAAATAAGGATTAAGTTTAGTAAAAACTTTAGAAAATATAAAAGTGAAATGAAAAAGGAAAATACAGTAAAGGAATATACTAATATATTATTTAATTTTTTAAAGGATATGAATTTAGAGGATAAGCTTAATGCTTGGATTGAAAAATTAAAATATAAAAAAAGATTAGAACATGTAAATGAAAATACACAAATATGGAATATAGTAATGGAGATATTTGACCAACTAGTAAAGATATTAGGTGATAAAAAAGTATCTTTAAAGGAATACTCTGAAATATTAGAGGCAGGATTTTCTGAATACCAGATAGGTATAATACCACCAACTATGGACCAAGTATTAGTAGGAAATTTAGAAAGGTCAAGAAGCCATGATATAAAAGCACTTTTCGTTGTTGGAGTTAATGATGGAATTTTACCTTCTGTTAAAGAAGATGATGGATTGTTATTAGATGAAGAAAAATTACTCTTAAAGGGTAATGGTATTGATATACAAAATGATAGTTATACAAAATCTAATGAAGAAAGGATGTCTATATACTCCTCACTAACAAAACCTGAAGAGTATCTTTGGTTAAGTTATCCATTATCTGATATGGAAGGTAAAGCTTTAAGACCATCTATATTAATAAGTAGAATGAAAAAGTTATTTTCTGAATTAAAAATAAAAAGTGATGTTGAAAGACTTAAGGGTAAAGAGTATGTTAATAGGCAACTTGAGTTGATAACAAGTCCATTGCCTACATTTAAATATTTAATTGAAAACTTAAGGGAATATGTTGATGATAATAATATAGATGATATATGGTGGGATGTTTTTAAGTGGTATTATAATCATGATTCCTATAGTGGTAAAATTAGTATGATGATAAAGGGGCTATTTCATAAAAATCAGGAAAATTATCTAGATGAAAGGAAAGTTAAAGAAGTATTTGAAACACCAATACTTTCTAGTATATCAAGGATTGAAGAGTTTGCTAATTGTCCTTTTTCCCATTTTGTTAGTTATGGACTTAATCCAAAGGAGAGAAAGGAATATAAAATTGAAATGCCAGATATAGGTATGCTTTTTCACTATACGGCTGAAAATTATGCAAAAGCTTTAAAAGAACAAGGTCTTGATTGGAGAGAGATAGATAAAAATAGAAGTGATGAAATAATTGATAAAATAATAAGCAAGTTAGTTCCTGATTTTCAAAACAATATACTAAAAAGTAGTCATAGATATAGATACTTAATAGAAAAATTAAAACGTATAGGAAAAAGAGCTGCCTGGACTTTAACAAATCATGTAAAACGGGGAAGTTTTGAACCATCATATTATGAAATTGAATTTACAGAGGAAGAAAGAAAAGATGCATTACCGCCGATAGAGGTTGATTTAGAAAATGGTGAAAAGATTATACTTAAAGGTAGAATAGATAGAGTTGATGTATTGAAAAAAGAAGACGGAAATTATATAAAAGTTATTGATTATAAGTCAGGGAATAAAAGTTTTTCCCTTACAGAGGCTTATTATGGTTTACAAATTCAGCTATTAGCATATTTAGATGCTGTGTTAAAGGATAAAAAGTTAATTGAAAATCCTAAATACCCAGCAGGAGTTTTTTATTTTAAAATTGATGATCCTATGGTAAAGGATAAAGACGTATCAGATGATCCAGAAAAGGAAATATTTAAAAAGCTAAAATTAGATGGTGTCGCTTTAAAGGATAAAGAAATAGTAAAATCCTTAGATAATGAAATAGAAAGGGAGAGAAAATCTCCAGTTATACCGGTGCAGGTAAAGAAAAATGGTGACTTAAGTAAAAGATCTTCTGCTCTAGATGAAAAAGAAATGAAGGATATGATAAGTCATGTTAGAAATGTAATATCTGATGTAGGTAAAGAATTAGTTAAGGGAAATATTAGAATAGATCCTTGTAAATTAGGTACTAATGATTCCTGTAGATATTGTGATTATAAATCTATTTGTCAGTTTGATACAAGTTTTGAAGATAACAGTTATAGAGTTTTAAATAAATTAAAAGATAAAGAAGTTATAGAAAGAATTAAGAATAAAGAGGTGAGATCTGATGGTTAAATGGACAACAGATCAAAAGAATGCAATAGATTTTAGAGATTGTAATCTTTTAGTTTCAGCTGCTGCAGGTTCTGGTAAAACTGCAGTTTTAGTACAAAGAATTATTGACTTAATTATTAAAGATAAAATAGATATAGATAGGCTCTTGATAGTAACCTTTACAAAGGCTGCTGCAGGTGAAATGAGAGAAAGAATACAAAATGCAATAGCAGAGAGAATAGAAAAAAAAGATGCCGATGAAAAACATTTAAGAAAGCAATTATCTTTACTAAATAAAGCATCTATTACTACTGTACATTCGTTTTGTATTAATGTAGTAAGGAAAAATTTTCACATACTAGATATAGATCCAGGCTTTAGAATAGGGGATGTTACAGAGACTAACGTCTTAATTAAAGATTCTTTAGAAGAAGTTCTAGAACAGGAATATGAAAAAAAGGAAGAAAAATTTATAAATTTAGTAGAGTCTTATAGCGGTAATAGGGGAGATGAAAGACTACAGAAGTTAGTATTAAAAACATACTTCTTCATTCAAAGTAAACCATATCCATTTAAATGGCTTGAAGAATCTGTTAATATGTTTGATATTAATAAAGATGAATTAATGGATAGTATTTGGGTGGATACTATAAAAAGTGATATAAAGCTTAAACTAAATGGTGCTATAGATGTAGTTAATAAAGCAAAGGAGTTATCTAATTATCCCGATGGTCCCTATGAGTATATAGAAGGTTTAGATAGTGATTTAGAAAATGTTAAAAAACTTAAGGAGAGTCTAGAAAAAGGGTTAGATGATTTTTATCTAGATTTAAATAATATAAGTCATAAAAGATTCCCATCTATTAGAGGAGAAAGAAAAAAAGAGGTAAATAGTACCCTTTTAGAAGAAGTTAAGGATTTAAGAAATACCTATAAAAGAAAAATAATAGATAAATTAAAGGGAAGTTCATCTAAAAAAAGCACCGATGATTATTTAAAAGAAATAACATATCTACATCCTTTAATGGAAAAATTGATGGATTTAGTTAAAGTATTTAAAGAAACTTATCAAGAAAAGAAATTAGATAGAGGAATACTTGATTTTAATGATTTAGAGCATTTTGCTTTAAAGGTTTTAGAAAATGAAGATATTAAAAACTTTTTTAGAAAAAAGTATGAATATATATTTGTAGATGAATATCAAGATAGTAATTTAGTACAAGAAACAATAATTAATAGAATTAAAAGGGATAATAATTTATTCTTAGTAGGTGATGTTAAACAAAGTATATATAGATTTAGATTAGCAGACCCTTCATTATTTTTAGAAAAATATAAGACCTATCATAAAAACTTTGATAATAAAGATATAAGAATAGATTTATCTAGAAACTTTAGAAGTAGATTAGAAATACTTGAGGGAATAAATTTTATATTTAAAAATATTATGTCTGAAAAATTAGGAGAAATAGAATATACAGAGGATAATTACCTATATAAAGGTATTGATTTTGATGATATAAATGAACCAGAAGTTGAACTTAATATATTAGAAAGGGAAACTGAAGATTTAGATATAGATGAAGAATTAGAAGAACTTTCACAAATAGAAGTTGAGGCTAAATTTATTTGTAAAAAAATTAAGGAGTTAAAGGGTAAAGAAACCTATGATCCTAAGAAAGGACATTTTAGGGATATTAATTACAGAGATATTGTTATTTTATTAAGAAGTACTAAAAGCTATACTCCAGTTTATGAAGAAATATTTAACGAAGAAGGGATACCTTTATATGCCGATAGTAATACTGGGTATTTTGATGTGATAGAAATACAAATATTTCTTAACTTATTAAAACTTATTGATAATAAAAGACAAGATATCCCCTTATTAAGTGTAATGAGATCACCCATAGGAAAGTTTAAGACTAAAGATTTAATTAATATTAGATCATCGAATGATGAAGATTCCTTTTATAAAAGTATGGAGAAATATATAGAAGAAAATGATAATAAGTTATCTGATAGATTAAAAAAGTTTATAGATACAATAAATGAATGGATAGATGAATCTAAGTATTTAAAATTAGATGAATTTATATGGAAACTACTAATAGAGACAGGATTCTATCACTACGTTGGGGCTATGCCAGGAGGTTTAAGTAGACAAGCAAATCTTAGGATTTTAGTAGATAGGGCAAATCAACTTGAAAATACATCTATAAACGGGTTATTTAACTTTATAAGGTTTATAACTAGATTAAATGAATCCGATGGAGACATGGGGACAGCAAAAACTATAGGGGAAAATGAAAATGTAGTTAGAATTATGAGTATTCATAAATCAAAGGGATTAGAATTTCCTGTTGTTTTTGTAGGAGGTTTAGGAAAGAAGTTTAACCTACAAGATACCCAGGAAGATGTATTAATGCATAAAGATTTAGGCTTAGGCCCTAAATTTGTGGATTTAGATAGTAGAGTTTTTAGTGAAACATTACCTCAACTTGCAATAAAGAAAAAAATGAAGACAGAAAGTTTATCAGAGGAGATGAGAATACTTTATGTTGCCCTAACAAGGGCTGTTGATAAACTTATTTTACTAGGTTCTGTAAAGGGTATAGAAAATAAGGCTAAAAAGTGGAATAGAGGACCTTCTTTATATAATTTAGTTAATTGTAATAATTATCTAGATTGGGTATGTAGTGCTTTAGTGAAACATTCCCATGGAAAACCATTAAGGGAAATTATAGAAACTAATATAAATAATAAATTTGACGATAATGATTCTAAATGGAAAATAAATATATATAATAGAAAAGACATATTAACTATTGAAAATAAAGAAAAAGAAGAAAAGAATATAAAAAAAGAGAAATTAATTAATTTTAATGAAGAAAAAGTATCTCCTTATAAAGATATAATAGATTCAAAACTTAATTGGGAATATGATAATAAAACTTCAGTTAAAATACCATCTAAGATATCTGTTACTGATATTAAAAACGCATCTAGTAAAAATTTAGATGATATTAATTACAAAATACCTATGATGGTTGAAATGCCTCAGTTTGTAGAAAAGGAAAAGGAATTTACAAGGGCAGAAAGAGGGACTATAATACATTTTGTTATGCAGCATTTGGATTTAAAAACGTCCCTAAATGAAAAAGATTTAAAAAGACAAATAGATATTTTGGTTAATAAAGAATTACTAACTGAAGAAGAAGCTGATGTTGTTGATTTAAATAGAATAAAAAACTTTTTTAAAAGTGATATAGGTAAGCGTATGTTAAATTCAGAAAGTGTATTTAGAGAAGCCCCCTTTGTATTAAGAAAAAAAGCATGTGATGTTATAGAAGGGTTAGATGAATGTAAAGAAGATATACTTATACAAGGTATTATAGACTGCTATTTTAAAGAAAATGATAGTATTATTTTATTAGATTATAAAACTGATTTAATTATTAATGATGATACAGAAAGAATAAAAAAAATATATACACCCCAATTAAGGATGTATAAAGAAGCTTTAGAGAAAATAACTAAACAAAAAGTTAAAGAAACCTATATTTATTTATTTAATATAGATAAATATATAAAAATAAAGGCTTAGGATTTTAAGTCTTTATTTATTTAATCTTTTTTAAAAGGAGTTATTTATAATTATTACAATAACTTTACTTAACATTTTAGTTTTAGAGCCTACCTTTACAGCTAGAAATACATTTTCTAGTTATGTTTAAGTGAAAAAGAAATTTAGATACTTGACAATAGAAAAATATGGTTATATAATATGACTATAAAGTCACATGACTAAATAGTCATATTTTTTATACATCAAGTGACTTTTTAGTCACATTATAAATGGAGGGACTTATTATATGCCAAAGAATACATTTTTTAATTTACCAGAAAAGAAAAGAACAAGAATTTTAAATGCTGCTATAGATGAATTTTCTAAATATTCCTATGAAAAGGCAAGTATAACTAGAATAGTTAATACTGCTAATATAGCAAAGGGGAGTTTCTATCAATATTTTGAAAATAAGTTAGATTTATTTAGACATATTTTTATGATATCTGCTGATGAAAAATTAAAATATTTAAAACCAACCCTAGATAAAATGGAGTCGGAAGATTTCTTTACAACTTTAAGGAATTTATATGTGGCAGGAATTGAATTTGTAAAGGAAAATTATAAACTTTCTCAGATAGCAGATAGATTAATGAAATCTAATAATGAAAATTTAAAAAACGAGATATTCGGAGAAACAAAACCAAAGAGTAATCACTTTTTAAAAGTATTGTTACTTAAAGGTATAAAAAGGGGGGAAATAGATTCAAGTATAGATGTGGAATTAGTTTCAGTTATGTTAACTAATCTAAGTTTTACAATTACTGAGTATTATTTAAAAACAAATGAAAAGGGAATTGTTACAGATGATTATTCAGATTTAATGGAGATGGTTGAAAAAATGATATATACCATTGAAAATGGAATCAAAATTAAAGGGGAGGATAATAATGATTATTGATGTTAAGGGGCTTTATCATTCTTATACAAATGATGACAATTACGCTGTTAAAGATGTTAACTTTAGTGTTAAAAAGGGAGAAATTTTCGGGTTTTTAGGTCCTAGTGGGGCAGGTAAATCTACAACACAAAAGATATTAACAGGCTTACTTCCATTACAAAAGGGGAAAGCTAGTATAGATGGGAATAATGTTAAAAAATCTCCTAACAGATTATTTAATACAATAGGAGTTTCATTTGAAAGGGCAAATGTATATAAAAAATTAACTGGAATTGAAAATCTAGAATTCTATTCTAAGATGTTTAATGTAAAAACTTTAAACCCCTTAAAGTTATTAAGGATGGTTGGCCTTGAGAATGCTGCTAATAAAAGAGCTGAAGGGTATTCAAAGGGTATGCTTCAAAGGTTAGTATTTGTAAGGTCTATGATAAATGATCCAAAGATTTGGTTTTTAGATGAACCTACTTCAGGACTTGATCCAACTACTGCAAGTAAAATCAAAGAAATAATCAAAGATAAACAAAGAAAGGGAACTACAATATTTTTAACTACACATAATATGCATATTGCAGAGGAACTATGCGATAATATAGCTTTAATAAATGAAGGAGAGATAAACCTTATAGATTCACCGAGAAACTTAAAGTTAAAATATGGAGAAAAATTAATTAAAGCAGAATATAAAATAAATGGTGAATTAAGAAAAGAAAGATTTTCAATGATTAATAAAGAAGAAATAGATAAATTAAATGAAATTATTAAAAAAGGAAAAGTTGAGACCCTACATTCACAAGAAGCAACACTAGAAGAAATATTTATTAAAGTTACAGGTAGGGGGTTGAAGTAGATGCCTAATAGATTATCGGGTTTGTTAATTAAAGATATAAAGACATCTATCAGGGGTTATTTTCTATTGATAGTTATAATAGTAGCCCTATTGCTGGTAGGGTTAATCAATTTTGTAATCCCTGAAGATGCCTCTGTTGAAGCACCTATATTTTATCATTTGACTGAAAATGTTTCAAATAAACAGTTAAAGTTAATTATAAAAGATAAGGGTAAAGATATATTAAAGTCAAAGGAAGAAGTTATTAAAAAAATGAAGGATAATCCTACAAGTTTAGGAGTAATATTAGATGAAGTGAACAATAAACCAAAGATTGAAATAATAACCCAAGGTTATGAAAATCAAAAAATAATAAATACATTAAAGTTAGCGATTAAAGAAGAGCTATATTTTAATCCTGAGGGAATGAATAATATAAAAATTATAAAACTAAAACCTTCTTCAAATAAAGAAAAGATACCATTTAACGATAAAATAGTACCACTAATGGTTTTACTTGAACCTGTATTAATGGGATTTGTTATGATTGCAGCCCTTATGTTTATAGAAAAGGACCAAGGAACTATAGAAGCATATAGGGTTTCACCAGGGAATTTATCAGAATATATTTTATCAAAAGTAATTGTTATGATGCTTTATGGATTGTTATCAACTTTAATAATTACAATAGGAACCGTTGGATATTCAGGGAATATAGTAATGCTTTTAATATTAGTTAGTTTAGGAAGTATACTAGCATCAAATGTAGGGTTAATTATTGCAAGTTTTTTTGATAATATATCCCAAGCTTTAATTCCAATTGTTCTTACAAGTATTGTTATTACAACACCTGTAATGCTAGCTTTCTTTGTACCAAGTTTTTCACCTATATATTTAGAGATATTACCACCTTATCCATTGATGTTTGCAATAAAAGAAGCTATTTTTCCAACGGGTAATACAGGATTATTATTAAATACAATTGGTTTGTTTATAGTTTTTAGTTTAGTAAGTTATATTATAACAGTACTTGCATATAAACGTAATTTGATAAAGGAATAGGGGGGGATAATATGCTAAGAGTGATATCTATATTTAAAAGGGATTTTAAAAGTAGTATTAGAGATAATATGCTACTTTATATGATGATTGTACCTTTACTGTTAGCTTTAGGACTTAAGCTTTTTATACCTAGTGCTAATAATTTAACAGTAAAGTTTGCTATAGATAAAAGTTTAGACAAAGAAGTGATAGAAACTTTTGAGAAATATGGAGAAGTTGAACTTTATGATAATAAAGATAAAATAATACAAAGAGTTAATAAGATGGATGATATAGCTGGAATAACTTTAAATGAAAATGGATTACTTCAAGCTGTTATTGAAGGAAATGAGCAAAAGGAAACACCTGGAATGGCTAAAATGATAATTAAAAATATTAATAGAAATGATAAAGGAGATCTTAATTTTATAATTTCAAATATAGGATATAAAATGTCTCCTGTAGCAAGTATAGGAAGTGCTTCTTTAATTATAGTATCTATTATGTTAGGTGGAATGATTATAGGTTTTAATATAATTGAAGAAAAAGAGAACAATACTCTAAATGCATTGACTGTATCACCAATGAATAGAAAAGAGTTTATTTGTGGAAAAAGTATAATAGGTATAATTATACCTATAATTCAGTCATTACTAATGCTTTGGATTTTAGATTTATTTCATGTTAATATTTTCATGATATTAGTTTTAATAGTATCAAGCAGTTTAATTGCTATTGTTTTAGGTTTTTTGATAGGGGTTTTAAGTAATAATCAAATAGCAGGTATAGCTAATATGAAGGGATTAATGCTTTTGGTTTCAGCGTCAATATTAGGAGCTGTGTTATTAGATTCATCTAAACATTTTCTTTTATATTGGTCACCCTTATATTGGTCTTTTATGGGGCTTCACGGAGCTATTTTAGAAATAATAACTTGGTCAAAGGTAGGTATAAACGTATTAGGAACACTTATAACCACAAACATTATTTTTTTAGTAGCTAAGAAAAAAATAAGGAAAGGATTATCTTAATAGGGCAGGTTTTAAACCTGTCTTTATTCTATAAGAAAAAGAGGGAATTTTCAGAATATTACTTCACTTTTTGATTTTTATATGGTATAATAAAAATAAGAAGAAAGAGATATTCTTCTAATCAAGTTCTAATTCAAGTAAATGAAATGTAAATAGTTGATTAAAGGATTTGAATTAAGGTCAGTTTTTAGTTTGATAGTTTAGTATTTAGTAACGAAAAGACATGTAAGTAAGAAGTAAAAAAGCAATATGTAAAGGTAAAGTTAGAGAAATTAGAAAAAGGTAATGCCTAAGCATAAGTGTTAAGAAAGGAATGAGTTAGTAATAGAATCGGAAGTAGTAAAAAGTGAATTAGAACTTGGTGGGTAACCGATCCTTATTTAAATGTAATTTAAGGATCGGTTACTTTTATGAAAAAATATAGTACAATAAATATAGATTAGGTTATTATAGCTAAATATAAAAAATATTTGTAATTTTCAGAAAACTCCTTTACTTATTCTTAATACTATAGTATAATAAGACTAAGAAGAGATACTCTTCTAATCAGGTTCTAATTCACATCGTAAGTGAACGGGTGTTATTAAGAATTTGAATTAAGGTTAGTTTTTAGTATGAGTTTAGTATTTGTAACTAAGAGACATGGAAGTAAGAAGTAAGAAGTAAGAAGTAAGAAGTAAGAAGTAAAAAAGCAATATGTAAAGGTAAAGTTAGAGAAATTAGTAAAAGGTAATACCTAAGCATAAGTGTTAAGAAAGGAATGAGTTAGTAATAGAATCGGAAGTAGAAAAAAGTGAATTAGAACTTGGTGGGTAACCGGTCCTTACTTTAAATATATTTAAGGGGCGGTTACTTTTATGTATTTAATTATATTTGCCTTTTAAAAAAAATTAACTTAATACTTATTAATTGTAATAAGAAATATTTTAAAATATAATAATAAATGGTAGTAACTTTAAATTAAGGGGTATTTATATGAATAAATTTAAAAAGATGTTTATGGTAGCATTTATAGTTGCCATATTTTCACAGGTGAATATAGATTTATTACTAACTGATTTTAGATTTTCATCTGCTGCTATAGCTTTCCCTATTTTTTTATTTGTATATAGAAAATTTAATCCAATAATTATGGGGTTTTTAACAGGAGTATCAATATATATATGGCGAGTAGGTTTGTATGTAGCAAGAGGAGGATATTACAAAGAGGTATTATGGTCTTATTTCCCAGAAGTAATTTTTTATGTTTTTTATGGTTTAATATTTATTAGTTTATTTAGAAAACAAAATTATAGGAATAATTTAAATGATTATTTTTTTATTATTGTTATATGCGATTTTTTTTCAAATATAATAGAAGTTTATATAAGACTTAAAAGTGATTTGTCTTTATATATTATAGAAATTATGGGAATGTTAATGCTAGTTGCATTAATTAGAGCAGGTGTAGCATGGGTAGTATTAAATGGATTGAAATATTATAAAATGCTTCTTTTAAAAGAACAACATGAAAAAAGATATAAAAAATTATTATGGCTAACTTCAAAACTTAAGACTGAAAAGTATTGGTTAGAAAAGAATATGGAAAATATAGAAAAGGTTATGGAGAATGCTTATGGTTTATATGAAAAAATAACATTAGATAAAGAAAAGGAGACATGGGAAGACCATGCTGTAAATATAGCAAAGGATGTACATGAAATAAAAAAAGAATATGGACTTGTAGTAAGGGGAGTAGATGAAATAACAGAAATAAAATTAGATGATAATGGAATATATTTTTCTGAAGTTATAAACATTTTAGAAGAAAGTATAAAAAGAGAAATTAGATATACACAATTAGATATACATTTAGATTTTAGCTATAGAATTAATTTTTTTACAGATAAACATTATCAGTTAATGTCTATCTTTAGAAATTTAGTTATGAATGCAGTGGATTCAATTAAAAAGACAAAAAAAAGTGGATTAATATCTTTAAACCATAATATTAATGAAGATAATCATATTTTTGTTGTTAAAGATAATGGTACTGGAATCGAAGAAAATGATTTAAGTCATATTTTCTCTCCAGGATTTTCTACTAAAATAGATTATAATACAGGGAAAGTAAATAGAGGCTTAGGACTTAGTTTAGTAAAACAGATTGTAGAAGATACTTTTAAAGGAGAAATTATAGTTAAGTCAGAATTAGGCAAAGGAACAGAATTTGAAATAATAATTCCAAAGAATAATTTGGAGGTGAAAAGTTGAATATATATATAGTTGAGGATGATATAAACGTTATAAAAATATTAAAAAAGATAATTAAAGATAGAAATTTAGGTAATTTAATAGGGTATTCCACCGATGGGTTAGAAGCTTTAGAGGATATTAAAGCGTGTAATCCAAATATTATATTAGTGGATTTGTTTATACCTACTAAAAATGGTATTTCTATAGTTGATGAGCTTAAAAAAGATTACAAGTCTATGGAATTTATAATGATATCACAGGTTACATCTAAAGATATGATAGCTAAAGCCTATGAAAGTGGAGTGGAATATTACATAAATAAACCAGTAAATGCTATTGAGGTTGAAAATATTATTAGAAAAGTTATAAAGCGAATGGAGATGAATGAAACGTTAAATAAAATTGAAAAGATATTTAATAAAAAAGAAATAAAATCAGAAATTAATGATAGTGATAATAATCAAGAAATTAAAAAGATAATGCATGAGATAGGTATAATTGGAGAAGCAGGAAGCGAAGATATAATAAAAGTAATAAGTTATTTGATTAAAGAGAATAAAGATTTAAATAATAATACAATAAAGGAAATTTGTCTTGAATTTACGGATAATGCTAAATCAATGATTCAAAGGATAAGAAGAACAGCAGCTACAGGGTTATCAAACATTGCAAGTTTAGGTATTGAAGATTATACTAATCCTATATTTACAAGGTATTCTAATGGTTTATATAGTTTTAAAGAAGTAAAAAAAGAAATGGATTATCAAAGGGGGAAAAGTAAGAAAAGGGGTAAGATGAACTTAAAAAAGTTTATAAACGGCATGGTATTTTATTGTAATAGCCCGAAAATCTAAAAGATTCAGAAAATTTCAAACTAAATTTGAAGTTTGTCGAAGTTTGTTGAAGTCCGCAATATATAATTTCTTATAGCTTAACACATTAAAGGGTAGACGTGTCACATTAGTATTATTATTAATTAAGTATTATTAATGAATTTTTATATTAATATAAGAGATGTTTGGTATTATTAAGCAAACGTTATCCTTTATTAGTTTAAGCAAAAAATAATAATAGGAGGTATATTTGTGGAAGGTTTAAATAACATATTAGGAATCATATCAGGTTTTGCTTGGGGTCCTATAATGATTTCATTCTTAGTTGGTACTGGAGTTCTTCTAAGTGTAGGAACTAAGTTTGTTCAGTTTAGAAAGTTACCTAAATCATTACAACTTTTATTCTCTAAGGACAATGATGGAGATGGAGACATTTCACCATTCCAGGCTCTTATGACATCACTTGCAGCAACAATAGGTACAGGTAACATAGCAGGTGTTGGTGGAGCGATTGCTATGGGAGGACCTGGAGCAGTTTTCTGGATGTGGGTAAGTGCTGCATTCGGAGGAGCTACTAAGTATGGTGAAGCACTATTAGCTATTAAATATAGAATTACTAATGAAAAGGGAGAAAAATCCGGAGGACCTATGTACTATATCGAAAGAGGTATGAAGGATAAGTATGGTGGTAACTGGAAATGGTTAGGAGCTGCATTTGCTATATTTGGATTCGTAGCATCTTTTGGTATAGGAAATATGGTACAAGCTAACTCAGTTGCTGAATCATTAAATGTTTCTTTAGGAATTAGTCCTGTAATTACAGGTATAGTTGTTGCAATTTTAACAGCTTTAGTTATCGTAGGTGGAGTTAAAAATATAGGTAAAGTTACTGATAAAGTAGTACCTATAATGGCAAGTTTATATGTAATTGGTGCTTTAGTAATATTAGCACTTAATGCTGAATTTGTTCCAAAGGCATTTAATATGATATTTACAAATGCATTTTCAGCTAAAGCAGTTGGTGGTGGATTAATAGGTACAGTTATCCGTTATGGTGTTGCACGTGGTGTATTCTCTAACGAGGCAGGACTTGGTAGTGCTGCTATAGCCCACGCAGCTTCAACTAATAAAAACCCTGTACGTCAAGGTTTAATAGGATCATTAGGTTCTGTAATAGATACATTAGTTATTTGTACTATGACTGCATTAGTTATATTAGTATCAGGTTTAGTTGATATTGGACCAGATGGAGTTATGGTTATACAAGATAATCTAAGAAACGCTGCTTTAACAACTAAAGCATTCGGTGTTGCATTACCTGTATTAGGTGGATATGTAGTATCAATAGGACTAGCTTTCTTCTCATTCTCAACGATACTTGGATGGTATTATTACGGATCTAAGTGTTTCGAATATATAGCAGGAGTTAAAGCTGTTGAGATATATAAATGGGTATGGGTTGTATTAGTATTTGTTGGTGCAACAACACCAATCGGTATAGTATGGAACATGTCAGATGCATTTAATGGTCTTATGATAGTTCCAAACATAATTGCACTTATAGCTCTTAGTCCAGTTATCTTTAGACTTACTAGAGAATTTGATAATGGCGAAAGAAGTTTAAAAGCAAATAAATCTGGAAAAGATATAGCATAAAATTATAAAATAGACTTAGGTGCTTAAGCACCTAAGTCTATTTTTTTAATATGTTTTTCTAAAGCTTTTGATAACTGATCAGGACAAGATGTGCTTTTAAATCCACACTTAATACCCTTTAATCTTTCTATTACTTCTTTAACTTCCATACCTTCCACTAATTTACTTATACCCTCTAAATTTCCTGGACATCCTGAAGTAAAGTTTACTTTTTTAACTTTATTATTTTCAACTGTAAAGTCTATTTTTCTTGAGCATACCCCTTTTGTTACATATGAATTCATTTTAATTACTCCCTTCTATTTTCTTAAGTTTAATTTCCATTTTTAATATTATGTGTAATATAAGTTTAAGTCAAGTTATAATTTTTTTTTATTTAGTAATTTTATAAAGAAATAATGGGTAATTATTATATATAGTATTTTTAAAGGGGGTTTGATAGTATTACTAAGAAAGTTACCTTACCAAAAGTTCAAATGTATAAAAAAGAAAAATTTAGAGCGGTTTTAGGATTTGTATTATGTCAGACTGATGAGACTATGGAATATAATACAAGAATTATTGGAAATAAATTTGAAAATGTGGATTTTCGTTTCACCCGTATATCAATGGATTCTAAACTTAATAAAAAAACCTATAAAAGGATGGAGAAAAATATAGCTAAGGGTTCTAATATGTTTAATTCAAACACTATAGATGTTTTAAGTTTTGTTTGCACCTCTTGTTGTTTTTATTTGGGAATAGAAAATGTAAATAAAAAACTTTTACAAGGTAGAAATAACAAAGATAATAAACTTAGAAGTATCACCAATACAGCTGAGGCTTTACTTAAAGCAATTAAAAAAATGGGGTTAGAAAATATTGCTTTACTAACGCCTTATATTAATGAACTTAATGAGATTGAATTAGATTGGTTTAAAAAGGAAGGTATAAATGTTTTAAATTATGGTATTATGGAGCTTAATTATGATAGAGATATCTCAAAAGTTAAGAAAGAATATATTATAAAAGCCTTAGAAAAATTAGATGACGATAATATTGAAGGGTTTGTAATAAGTTGTACTTCTCTTCGTACTTTACAATGGATAGATGAATTAGAGAAAGAATTTAATAAAACAATAATAACATCAAATCAAGCCCACTTGTGGTATGCTTTAAGATTATCAGGAATTAAAGAAAGGAAAAAAGGATTAGGTAAATTATTTAAAAAGTATTAGATAAGTTTTATTTTGGGATAAGTATTATCCTCTGTTATAATTATTAATAGTAAAATATATCGGAGGAATTAGTTATGAGACGTTTTAGAAAAAATTATTTAGAACAATTTTATACAATCGATAGAGACACAGGTAAGATAATCATAGAAATTTCCATTGAAGATTATAATGATATCTTTAATAGCTGGGATTCATCAGTTTATAATGTAAGAGATTTAGATTCAAGCTTAAAAACTTTTTTACAGGATTGTTCTTATGATATTGACTTATATCATGATATTATATTAAGATTTAATCTTTATGAGGAGGATAGAGACCCGAAAGTAGAGGAAACAATTACAAAGGGTATTAGAAATTATTTTAGATATTATTTTCATGTAACGAAAAATAGAGTATCTGCAAAAAGAAAAAAATCACTTCTACACATCTTAATCTCTGTTATGTTTATTACAGTTTCATATATACTTAAAGATACACTACATCAAGATATATTTAACAACGTATTACTACAGGGATTAGCCGTTGGAGGATGGGTCTTTTTATGGGAAGCTTTCTCAGTTTTATTTATACAAAATAGCGATATGGTTAAAACAAAGAAAGAATATAAAAGATTATTAAATGCTCCTATGGAATTTAGGTATCTATAAGTATGCTTAAGCATACTTATTTTCTATTTATATAGCTTTTTTTAATCTATGGTAGAATTTGTGCTTATACTAAATAAATACTCACTTGACATTATATACATATAGAAAAAACAAATAATAAATTTTTTATTATAAATAATTTAAATTTAACGTAGTATCTTATATGTGATATATTTATCTATGTCAATATATAAACAAAGGAGGATTTGTATGTTTAAAAGTTATAAAAAAGTTACTGTTTTACTAATTGTTTCAATCTTAATAAGTGGACTTTTCATAGGATGTACTAATAAAACTGAAGAAAATAATGATAACGCTAAAGAGGCTAAAGAAAGTACCTATGCAAATAGTGATTATATAGTTAGTCCAGATTGGCTATCAGAGAATCTTGATAATGGTGATGTATTAATTTTAGATGCTAGAGGGGATAAAGCCTATAAAAAGGGACATATACCAGGGGCTATTAGTGTAACATGGCAGGAATTTTCAAATATGAATGGAAAACCTGGAGAAAGAGGTTGGGGAGCAGTACTTGATTCTAAAAAGCTTTCTGAAAAACTTTCTAATATAGGAGTTACTGAAGATAAAGATATAATAATTTACTCTGATACCCAAAATGGTTGGGGAGAAGATGGAAGATTTGTTTGGATGTTTAAAATGGCTGGAATAGATAATGCTAAAATGTTAGATGGTGGATTTAATTACTGGGAAGCTAGTGATTATAAACTATCTAAAAAAGTAGTTACTAAAGAGAAAAGTAATTTCAAAGTAGAAAAGTTAAATAATGAATATACAATTGACACAGAGACATTAGCTAATAAATTAGATGAAGTTGTTGTTTTAGATAGTAGAGCTTTAGATGAATATAATGGAGCAGTTAAGTATGGTGAAAAAAGGGGCGGACATATTCCTAACGCTAAACTTTTATCATTTAAAAGCCTTTTAAATGAAGATGGAACTTTTAAAAGTAAAAATGAGTTAGAGAAGATATTTAATGATGTAGGGCTTAAAAAGGATGATGAGATAGTAACTTATTGTACAGCTGGAATACGTTCTGCACATTTAGCTATCACTTTAAGAATGATGGGCTATGAAAATACAAAAAATTATGACGAATCCTTCTATGCTTGGGCAGGAGATGAAAATTTAAAGCTAGTAAAATAAAAATATAAAATATTGATATAGGTAATTGATAGTTACTATATCAGCAAAATAAGATCTATTAATATTTATTTAAAGATGAATGATTATAAGGAGGAATAACAAATGAAAAGAAATTTAAATTTAATTGCAATTTTAATTTTAGTAACATCTATAGTAATGTTTACTGGATGTAGTAAAGAGGTATCAAAAGATAAGGAATTTAAGTATTATACTGCAAAAGAGTTAAAGGATACAATTGAAAATGAAAAATCAGTTATGATTATGGATATACAAGTTAAAAAAGATTTTGATAAACACCACATAGTTGGAGCTATATCTACTTATGCATATCCAGTTAAATCTGAAAAAGACAAGGCCAAAATTGATAATGTATATGATACTTTAAAGGATTCAGAAGATCCAATAGTTATAGTTTGTCCACGTGGTGGCGGTGGAGCTGAAAGATCATATAAATATTTACTAGAAAAGGGAATAAAAGAAGAAAGACTTTTCATACTAGAAAATGGGCAATCAGGATGGCCTTTTGATGAACTTTTAGAAAAGTAAAAGGTTGTCACAGTTATGTGACATCCTTTTTTATAGGATTATTTTTAAATAGTTAGATCGATATAAAGGGGTGTGGAAGTAGTGAATAATTTAAAAAAGACCACTCTAGTAAAGATTGGAATAATACTTGGATTGGTTTGTATCTATTTATTTGTTAAACCTGTTCAAAATACAATAAAACAAATTATATTTTTATTTAGCATGCTAGATGTAAGTGTAATAAAAGGATATATTTTATCATTTGGAATATGGGCACCTATTGTATCATTTTCATTAATGATTTTTCAATCAATAGCTGCTCCATTACCAGCCTTTTTAATAACATTTGCAAATGCAGGTTTGTTTGGTTTTATAAAGGGAGCTATGTTATCTTGGATAAGCGCTATGGCAGGAGCTACATTATGCTTTTATATTGCAAAATTTTATGGAAGAGATGTAGTTGAAAAGTTAACAAGTAAATTAGCTTTAGAAAGCATAGATGAATTCTTCGATAAATATGGTAAATATGCTATTTTAATAGCTAGATTACTTCCATTTATGTCCTTTGATATTGTAAGTTATGCAGCAGGGTTAACATCAATGAGCTTTTGGAGTTTCTTCATAGCAACCGGATTAGGACAACTCCCTGCAACTATTATCTATTCCTATGTAGGTGGCATGTTAGTAGGAGGAGTTAAGAAATTTGTTTTTGGATTATTAATATTATTTGCTATGAGTATATTGATACTTTTATTAAAGAAAATATGGAATGAAAAAAAGGTAAAAAAAACATTATAGATAAAAAAAGGACTGTAAAGAACAGTTCTTTTTATGTATATTAGGTAAGTTAATAAAAATTTGGACGTGATATCGATGGAAAGAATAAAAATTAATGATCATATATTAAATCATATATATAAAGAAACTAAAAATTGTATAGAGTGTAATAAATGTATGAAAAATTGTCCTATGTTAAATGAGTTTTGTAAAACTCCAAAGGAATTGTTTAAAGAAATTATTAATAAAAAAGAAATAGATTTAAATATACCCTATTCGTGTTCACAGTGTGGATATTGTATTAAAGTTTGCAATGAGAATGTAGATTTAAAAGAAACCTTTATGGATTTAAGAAAATATATAGTTAAGGAAAATAAAGGGGTACCTAAAAGCCTTAATGCAGGGTCTATTTTATTTCATCAAAGGAGTAGTTTTTCTAAAATGTTTACTAGTTTTATATATCCTAAAAAAGATGAGGGTATTAAAAGAGTTTTTTTTCCTGGATGTAGCATTATGGCATACAGTCCAGAAATAGTTAAAAGTACTTATAAGTACTTATATGAAAAGTTACCAGGTATGGGTTATTTACAAAAATGTTGTGGACATCCAACATATTTAACTGGGGATTTAGAGAAATTTAATATATATTTTTCAAATTTAAAAAATGATATAGATAAAATGAAGGCTGATGAAATAATAGTAGCTTGTTCTAATTGTTATAATACACTTAAGAAAAATACTAACAATATAAAGATAAAATCTCTTTGGGAAGTTATATCTGAAGTAGGTGTTCCTGATAATATAAAGGATATAGGAAAGAATATTGATACAGTTTTCTCAATACACGATCCATGTCCAACTAGAAATGAAATTAAAATACATGAATCTGTGAGAAAAATTATTAGGGAATTAGGCATTTCAATAGAAGAATTAAAATATTCTAAAAAACAAACTTTATGTTGTGGGTCTGGAGGTATGATTAAGGTAACTAATAATAAATTAGCTTTAAATCAAATGAAAAAAAGAGCAGCACAAGGGAAATCAGAACATATTATATCATATTGTCAAGAATGTGTAGAATCGATGAGACAGGGTGGAAAAAAATCTGTGCATATATTAGATTTATTATTTAAATTTCCCTTCTATAAAGAGTTAGAATTTGACCAAGTTGAAAATAGCTTAATAAAAAAGTGGATTAATCGATACAGGGGAAAGAAGATAACTAAAAGTAAAAAGTTATAGAAAGGTGAAATTATGTCTAAAAGATTATTAGAAGTAATTAAATATTTAGGAGCAATTATTATTTTTTTCATAATTATTCATATCATTAATAAATTAAATATATTCAATGGATATTCTCCTGAGGATATTAAAAATTATTTAGATACATTTGGAGTATTAGCTCCGGTAGTATATATAATAATTTTTACTATAGTTCCCCTTACATTATTTCCAGATTCCATTTTAGCAATTGCTGGAGGAATGGGATTTGGACTTTTAAAGGGGTGTATATACACCTTAATAGGAGCACTTTGTGGAGCTACACTTTCATTTTATATCTCTAGATTACTAGGTAGAAACTTTTTAAAAAAGTTAATAAAAAAAGATATAACTCCATTAAAGGAACAACTAGAAAATAATGGATTTTGGATAATTTTAATTTTAAGATGTATACCTTTATTCCCTTTTGATATAATAAGTTATGCTGCTGGTCTTTCTGAAGTAAAATATAAGGATTTCTTTATTGCAACTATAATAGGGACTATACCAGGAATATTTGTATATACAAATGTGGGGGATAAATCAACACAGATAGGTTCAATAAGCTTTTATTTATCCATATTATTACTTTTAATTTTATTTGTTGTTTCATTTTTCCTTAAGAAAAAAACTATGAAAAAATTTCAACATACAATGGAAAAGGTAAATTAGGGAGGCTATAAATGAAAAAGAGATTATCTATATTACTTATTATTATAATTACTATATTTAGTATAGTAGGATGTTCTGAAAATGAAACTAAGAAAAAGGATTTAATGAAAGAAAATTGGGATAGTATAGTGAAAAAAGCAAAGGGAGAAACAGTTAATATACATATGTGGGGAGGAAATGAACCTGTAAATAGATATATTGATAAATGGGTTTCTCCACAATTAAAGGAACAATTCGATATAACATTAAATAGGGTTCCAATTAATGATGCTAAGGATATGATAAATAAATTATTAACTGAAAAAGAAGTTAATAAAACGAATGGAAGTATAGATATATTCTGGATTAATGGTGAAAATTTCAAAAATTCTAAGGACAATGGACTTTTGTGGGGTTCATTTGCTGAAAAGTTACCTAATTACAATAAATATGTTGATAAAAATGCTGAAGACATTAAGTATGATTTTGGAGAACTAACAGAAGGCATGGAAGTACCCTGGGGAAAAGCACAATTTGTTTTAATTTATGATTCAGAGAAAATAAAAAATCCTCCAACCAATATGGTTAAACTTAAAGAATGGGTTAAAAAAAATAAGGGTAAGTTTACATATCCAGCCCCACCTGATTTTACTGGAAGTGCATTTATAAGACAAGTATTATATGAAGCAACTGGAGGTTATGAAAAGTATCTACAATCAATGAATACTAATGAATTTATAAAAGAAGCAAAACCACTTTGGAATTATTTAAATGAGATTAAACCTTTTCTATGGAGAGAAGGAAAAACTTATCCAGAAAGTAGCGGAAAGTTAGATAGGTTATATGGAAATGGAGAGGTATGGATGACAA
>VEND01000053.1 GCA_009711765.1 Bacillota bacterium
TTATTTCAATACGGAAGTCATAGTGTAGATTTTTTGCATTATGTTTTTGTATTACAAATAATCCCATTAAAATCACTCCTTAATTTAATTATATACTATTATAAATGAAGGTAAAGTAATTTATTTATTATAAATTTTTATTAAACCCCTTGATTAAGGTGAAATATTTTGGTAAAATACCCTTAATCATAGGAATTATATTATTGCTTTGAAGGGAAGTAGTAGGTTATGAAAGTTTACAGAGAGTTACCGTTTGCTGAGAGGTAATAACCTAATTAACTGAACTCGTCCTTGAGCTATTAGGGTGAAAGCGAAGTAGCCTTAATCGGTAATGGCCGTTATCTTTTTAAGTGGGCATATTTATGTCAATTAGAGTGGTACCGCGAACCTTCGCCTCTAAATGGGGAGAGGGTTTTTTTATATTTTTTAAAAAAATGAGAGGAGAAGTGATCGAATGAGTAATTATAATCCAGAAATGATTGAAAAAAAGTGGCAAGATATCTGGGAAGAGAATGGAACATTCTATGCCTCTGATGAAAAGTCAAAACCTAAGTATTATGCATTAATAGAGTTTCCATATCCGTCAGGAAAAGGACTTCATGTAGGGCATCCAAGACCTTATACTGCTTTAGATATTGTGGCAAGAAAAAGAAGGATGCAGGGATATAATGTATTATATCCTATTGGATGGGATGCATTTGGATTACCAACAGAGAATTATGCTATTAAAAATAAGATACATCCAAAGGAAGTTACTAAAAAAAATGTAGCAAAGTTTAAATCCCAATTGAAATCTTTAGGATTATCCTTTGATTGGTCAAGGGAAGTTAATACTACAGATCCTGAATATTTTAAGTGGACACAATGGATATTTTTAAAATTATACGAAAAGGGATTAGCTTACAAAAAAACTACTTCAATAAACTGGTGTATTGATTGTAAAATAGGACTAGCAAATGAAGAGGTAGTTAATGGTAAATGCGAGCGTTGTGGTGGAGAAGTAGTAAAAAAAGATAAAAATCAATGGATGCTAAAAATAACTGATTATGCAGAAAAACTAATAAATGATCTAGACTTAGTTGATTATATAGAAAGGGTTAAGATTCAACAAAAGAATTGGATTGGTCGCTCTGAGGGAATGGAAGTTAATTTTAACATAACAGAGAATAAAAAAATTAAGGTATTTACTACGAGACCAGATACATTATTTGGAGCTACTTATATGGTTATTGCACCAGAACATCCTTTAATTAATGAGTTAAGTGACAAAATAAAAAATATGGATGAATTAGAAGGATATAAGGAAGAAGCAAACAAAAAATCTGATTTTGAGAGAACTGAATTAGTTAAGGAGAAAACAGGAGTTGAAATAAAAGGAATTAAAGCTACTAATCCTGTAAATGGAAAAGAGGTACCTATTTATATTTCTGATTATGTATTAATGAGCTATGGTACAGGGGCTATTATGGCAGTACCAGGTCATGATACCCGTGATTGGGAATTTGCTAATAAATTTGATCTTCCTATTATAGAGGTTGTTAAGGGAGGAGACATAGAAAAAGAAGCCTTTACAGATATTGATAAAGGTGTAATGGTAAATTCTGATTTTCTAAATGGGTTAAAGGTAGAAGAGGCTAAGAAAAAGATAAGCGATTGGTTAGAAGAAAAAGGATTAGGAGAAAGAAAAATTAATTACAAACTTAGAGACTGGGTATTCTCTAGACAAAGATACTGGGGAGAGCCAATACCTTTAGTATATTGTGAAGATTGTGGTTGGGTGAAAGTTCCAGAAGAAGAACTTCCATTAGAATTACCAGAGGTTGAAAGCTACGAACCTACTGATAATGGAGAATCACCCCTTGCAAATATTACTGAATGGGTTAATACAACTTGTCCTGAATGTGGTAAGGATGCCAAAAGAGAAACCGATACAATGCCTCAGTGGGCTGGTTCAAGCTGGTATTTCTTAAGATATACAGATCCAAATAATGATGAAGAATTTGCAAGTAAAGAAAATCTTAAATATTGGTTACCGATTGATTGGTATAACGGTGGAATGGAACATACTACACTGCACCTACTTTATTCAAGATTTTGGCACAAATTCTTATATGATTATGGTATAGTTCCAACGAAGGAACCATATCAAAAGAGAACTTCCCATGGTATGATCTTAGGAGAAAACAATGAAAAAATGTCAAAATCAAGGGGTAATGTTGTAAATCCAGATGAAATAATTGAAGATTTTGGAGCAGATACCATGAGGGTTTATGAAATGTTTATTGGAGATTTTGAAAAAAGTGTACCTTGGTCACAAAATGGAGTAAAGGGATGTAGAAGATTTTTAGATAGAGTTTGGAGACTTAAAGATTCTATTGTAGATGGAGATAAATACTCTAAAGATCTAGAAAGTAATATGCATAAAACAATTAAAAAGGTAAGTGAAGATTTTGAAAATCTTAAATTTAATACAGCCATAGCAAGTTTAATGGAACTTGTTAATAACTTTAATTCTAAGGGTAAAGTAAATAAAAAAGAATTTAAAACGTTTTTGACTTTACTTAATCCAGTAGCACCCCATATAACTGAAGAGCTATGGACTAGTCTAGATTTAGGTGGTATGTTAAATGAACAATCATGGCCTGAATGGGATGAAGATAAGACAGTTGATAATGAAATAGAGATACCTATTCAAGTTAATGGTAAAGTAAGGGGAAAATTAAAGGTTTCTGTAGAGGCTGATAAGGAAAAAATCAAAGAAAAAGTTATGAATGATGAAAATATAAAAAATTATTTAGAAGGAAAAAATGTTGTAAAAGAAATATATGTTCCTGGTAAGATATATAATATAGTTGTTAAGTAACAAAAATTCCTAAGAGAATTTTCTCTTAGGAATTTTATTTTAGTAAAAAATTAATATTATTATAAAATTAATAAATATACAAAATTCATTAAAAATATACATCTGATATTAAAAATATCGTTATTCTATATTTAAAAAATCAATTTTTTTTCCTAGTATTGCCTTTGATATCAATGCATAGACCGGAAAATAGCCATTTGACAAATTTCAATGCATATTATAACATCATTGTTGGTAACATGAAATGCACAATTTTTTTTTATTAATAAAGTGATCTTTAGGTTTAAATGACCTAAAGATTTTTTATGTTATAAAACTTTTTTCTAGGAGGCAAGTAAATGGAAAAGATTCAAGTCAAAAATTTAGTAAAAATTTTTGGAGACAACCCAAAGCGGGGATTAAAATTACTTGAAAAAGGTCACACAAAGGAAGAAATATTAGCTGAAACTGGATTAACAGTAGGAGTGAATGATGTAAGTTTTGATATTAATGCAAATGAAATATTTGTAATAATGGGTTTATCCGGAAGTGGTAAATCAACACTTTTAAGATGTTTAAACAGGTTAATAGAACCAACATCTGGAGAGGTTAAGCTAGGAGATAGTAATATTACTAGTTTAGATAAGAAAGAGTTAAGGGATGTAAGAAAGCATAAATTTGGAATGGTATTTCAAAATTTTGCACTTTTTCCTCAAAGAACAATACTTGAGAATACTGAATTTGGTTTAGAAGTACATGATGATATAACAGAAGAAAATAGAAAAGAAAAATCATTAGATGCTTTAGAAAAAGTAGGATTAAAGGGATGGGAAGATAAATATCCCGATGAGTTAAGTGGAGGAATGCAGCAAAGAGTAGGACTAGCTAGGGCATTAGCAGTAGATCCTGATATTTTACTTATGGACGAGCCCTTTAGTGCACTTGATCCATTAATAAAACGGGAAATGCAAGATCAATTACTAGATCTTTATGAAGAATTAAATAAGACAATTGTTTTTATTACCCACGATTTAGATGAAGCATTAAAATTAGGAGATAGAATAGCGATAATGAAAGATGGAGAGGTAGTTCAGGTAGGAACAGCTGAAGAAATTTTAACTGATGCAAAGAATGATTATGTAAGAGAATTCGTTCAAAATGTAAACAGATCACAGATATTAACAGCAGAAGACATAATGATAAAACCTGAAGATCTTCTATATGAAAATGATGGAATAAAAACAGCTAAATATAAAATGAAACGAAATGGACTTTCAAGTATGTTTACTGTTAAAGGTAAAAGAAAATATAGAGGTATAATTAGATTAGAAAATCTAATTGATGCTAAGAAAGAAAAGAAAGATATTAAAGATTTAATTGAAAATACAAAGACTGCAAGACCTGATGAAACATTAGATGAATTATTTGGAGATATGGCAGATTTAGATGTTCCTTTACCTGTTGTTGATAAGGATAATAATTTATTAGGTATAATAGTAAAGGGAACAGTTCTAAGTAATTTAGCAGGGGAGGATGATTAATAATGGAATTACCTATAGGTGAATCCGTTGAAAATTTTATTCAGTTTTTATTAAATAATTTTGAGCCAGTATTTGATGGCATAGCAAATATACTTGGTGGTTTTATGGAAGGAACAGGAGATTTTTTATTAATGATTCCACCTCTTTTCTTTATAATAATACTATCAGCAATGGCTTGGTTTTTAGCAAATAAAAAAGTAGCTTTATTTACAGTAGCTAGTTTATTTTTAGTATTTGGTATGGGATTATGGCAATCATTTGTAAAAACATTTGTATTAGTTATAGTAGCTACGTTGATATCTTTAATTATAGGTATTCCTATGGGGGTATTAAGTAGTAAAAGAAAGAAATTAGATAGAATAGTAACACCTATATTAGATTTTATGCAAACAATGCCACCCTTTGTATACTTAATACCAGCAGTAATGTTTTTTGGTATAGGAGATGTACCAGGAGTAATATCAACAGTTGTATTCTCCATGCCACCTGCGATAAGACTTACAAAACTTGGACTTAATCAAGTACCAGAAGAATTAGAAGAGGTAGGAGATTCCTTTGGATTAACACCTTTTCAAATGTTATATAAGATAAAGTTACCTTTAGCATTACCATCAATAATGGCTGGAATAAATCAAACTATTATGATGTCACTTTCAATGGTAGTTGTTGCTTCAATGATAGGTACTAAAGGTTTAGGTAGTGATGTATTAAATGGAATCCAAAGAAATGATATTGGTATCGGATTTGAAGCAGGATTAAGTGTTGTTATTTTAGCTATTATTCTAGATAGAATCACAAGTAGTTTAGGAACAATTACACAAAGAAAAAAAGCTTAAAATTTTAAGGAGGGATTTATTATTAAATTTAAAAATAGTATTATTCTAGCATTTACAGTAGTTTTAATTTTCTCCATTGTAGGGTGTGGGATGTTAGAAGGACAAAAGACTGAAGAAAAAGAAAGTGAAAAAGGAACAGTGAAAATAGGATATGTACAATGGGCTTCAGCAGAAGCATCAACACATATAGTAGAAGAAGTTTTAGAAGAGAAAATGGGATATAATGTAGAACTTTCAGTACTTCAAACAGGAGGAATGTATCAAGCAACTACAGATGGAGAGATTGATGCATTTGTATGTTCTTGGTTACCTGATACTGATAAAAATTATTGGGAAAAACATGGAGATAAGTTAGTTGAATTAAATAATAACTATTTACATGCACAAATAGGTATAGTTGTACCTGAATATGTAACTATAGATAGTATAGCTGAAATGAAAGATCATGCTGACAAATTTGATAAAAGAATAGTAGGTATAGACCCAGGAGCAGCACAAATGATAGTTATAAAGGATAAGACTATGCCTAATTATGGTATAGAAGATTGGGACTTAGAAGAAAGTAGTGGACCTGCTATGACAGCCGAACTAGGACGATCTATAAAAGATAAAGAATGGGTTGCAGTAACAGGTTGGAAACCACATTGGAAATGGTCAAAGTGGGATCTTAAATTCTTAAAAGATCCGGACCTAACAATGGGAGAAGGAGAATATATTAAGAGTATGGGAAGACCTAATATTAAAAAAGATTTACCTGAAGTAGCTTCATTTTTAGAAAATTATCAAGTTACAACTGAACAATTAGGTTCAGTAATGTTAGCTATTCAAAATGGTAAAGATCCTAAAAAGGCTGCAGAAGAGTTTGTTAAAAATAATAAAGAAGCAGTTAATAAGTGGATTCAAAATAAATAGAAAAAAAGTAATAACTGTCAGGTTAAAACCTGGCAGTTTTTTTTGTGTATAAAATTATAGCTAATTGATAATATTATAAAGAAGATTAATAAAAAAATAAAACGTATTTAAATATGAAATATTAAAATGTATATACTAAGATAAGAAGAAAAAAGAAGCTATATAATTTAGTATTTAAAGAATCTTTAGGAGGCAAGTAAATGGAAAAGATTCAAGTAAAAAAATTAGTAAAAATTTTTGGAGACAACCCAAAGCGGGGATTAAAATTACTAAAAAAAGGTCACACAAAGGAAGAAATATTAGCTGAAACTGGATTAACAGTAGGAGTGAATGATGTAAGTTTTGATATTAATGCAAATGAAATATTTGTAATAATGGGTTTATCTGGAAGTGGTAAATCAACACTTTTAAGATGTTTAAACAGATTAATAGAACCAACATCTGGAGAGGTTAAGCTAGGAGATAGTAATATTACTAGTTTAGATAAGAAAGAATTAAGGGATGTAAGAAAGCATAAATTTGGAATGGTATTTCAAAATTTTGCACTTTTTCCTCAAAGAACAATACTTGAAAATACTGAATTTGGTTTAGAAGTACATGATGATATAACAGAAGAAAATAGAAAAGAAAAGTCATTAGATGCTTTAGAAAAAGTAGGATTAAAGGGATGGGAAGATAAATATCCCGATGAGTTAAGTGGAGGTATGCAGCAAAGAGTAGGACTAGCTAGAGCATTAGCAGTAGAACCTGATATTTTACTTATGGATGAGCCCTTTAGTGCACTTGATCCATTAATTAAACGTGAAATGCAAGATCAATTATTAGATCTTTACGAAGAATTAAATAAGACAATTGTTTTTATTACCCACGACTTAGATGAAGCATTAAAATTAGGAGATAGAATAGCAATAATGAAAGATGGAGAGGTAGTTCAGGTAGGAACAGCTGAAGAAATATTAACTGATGCAAAGAATGAGTATGTAAGAGAATTCGTTCAAAATGTAAATAGATCACAGATACTAACAGCTGAAGATATAATGATAAAGCCTAAGGCTGTATTATATGAAAATGATGGAATAAAAACAGCTAAATATAAAATGAAACGAAATGGACTTACAAGTATGTTTGCTGTTAAAGGCAAAAGAAAATTTAAGGGTATAGTTAGATTAGAAAATTTAATTGATGCTAAGAAAGATATTAAAGATTTTATTGAAAGTACAAAGACTGCAAGACCTTATGAAACATTAGATGAATTATTTGGAGATATGGCAGATTTGGATGTTCCTTTACCCGTTGTTGATAAAGATAATAATTTATTAGGTATAATAGTAAAAGGAACAGTGCTAAGTAATTTAGCAGGAGAGGATGATTAATAGTGCAGTTACCAATAGGTGAATCTGTTGAGAGATTTATACAATTTCTATTAAGTAATTTTGAGCCAGTATTTGATGGTATAGCAAATATACTTGGTGGTTTTATGGAAGGAACAGGAGATTTTTTATTAATGATTCCACCTCTTTTCTTCATAATAATACTATCAGCGATAGCTTGGTTTTTAGCAAATAAAAAAGTGGCTTTATTTACAGTAGTTAGTTTATTTTTGATATTTGGGATGGGATTATGGCAATCATTTGTAAAAACATTTGTATTAGTTATAGTGGCAACATTAATATCCTTAATTGTGGGTATTCCTATAGGAGTATTAATTAGTAAAAGAATGAAATTAGATAGAATAGCAACGCCTATTTTAGATTTTATGCAAACAATGCCACCCTTTGTATACTTAATACCAGCAGTAATGTTTTTTGGTATAGGAGATGTACCAGGAGTAATATCAACAGTTGTATTTTCTATGCCACCTGCGATAAGACTTACTAAGTTAGGTCTTAAACAGGTACCAGAAGAATTAGAAGAAGTTGGAGATTCCTTTGGATTAACACCTTTTCAAATGTTATATAAGATAAAATTACCCTTAGCATTACCATCAATAATGGCTGGAATAAATCAAACTATTATGATGTCACTTTCAATGGTAGTTGTTGCTTCAATGATAGGTACTAAAGGTTTAGGTAGTGATGTATTAAATGGAATCCAAAGAAATGATATTGGTATCGGATTTGAAGCAGGATTAAGTGTTGTTATTTTAGCTATTATTCTAGATAGAATCACAAGTAGTTTAGGAACAATTACACAAAGAAAAAAAGCTTAAAATTTTAAGGAGGGATTTATTATTAAATTTAAAAATAGTATTATTCTAGCATTTACAGTAGTTTTAATTTTCTCCATTGTAGGGTGTGGGATGTTAGAAGGACAAAAGACTGAAGAAAAAGAAAGTGAAAAAGGAACAGTGAAAATAGGATATGTACAATGGGCTTCAGCAGAAGCATCAACACATATAGTAGAAGAAGTTTTAGAAGAGAAAATGGGATATAATGTAGAACTTTCAGTACTTCAAACAGGAGGAATGTATCAAGCAACTGCAGATGGAGAAATTGATGCATTTGTATGTTCTTGGTTACCTGATACTGATAAAAACTATTGGGAAAAACATGGAGATAAATTAGTAGAATTAAATAATAACTATCTACATGCTCAAATAGGTTTAGTTGTACCTAAATATGTAACTATAGATAGTATAGCTGAAATGAAAGATTACCCAGATAAGTTTGATAAAAGAATAGTAGGTATAGACCCAGGAGCAGCAGAAATGATAGTTGTAAAGGATAAAACAATGCCTAATTATGGTATAGAAGATTGGGACTTAGAAGAAAGTAGTGGACCTGCTATGACTGCTGAATTAGGAAGAGCTATAGAGAAAGAAGAATGGGTAGCAGTAACTGGTTGGAAACCACATTGGAAATGGGCAAAATATGATTTGAAATTTTTAAAAGATCCAGATCTAACAATGGGAGATGGAGAATATATAAAGAGCATGGGAAGACCTAATATTAAAAAAGATTTACCTGAAGTAGCTTCATTTTTAGAAAATTATCAAGTTACAACTGAACAATTAGGTTCAGTAATGTTAGCTATTCAAAATGGTAAAGAGCCTAAAAAAGCTGCAGAAGAGTTTGTTAATAATAACGAAGAAGTAGTTAATAAATGGATTCCAAATAAATAATATAAAAAGACTATCAGGATTTTTTTCTGATAGTTCTTTTTTATTGTTAAATTTTATAAAAACTGATAATATAAAAATAAAAAAAGGAAGGATTTTATGGGTAGAAAAAAGAAAAAAACACCTAAATATGAAAAAATAGCTTTAGATATAGCCTATAGAATATATAATGGAGATTTTAAAGAAGGTGAAAAGGTAAGTGGAAGATCTACTTTGGCAGGTAGATATAATGTATCCCCTGAAACTATTAGAAGAGCTATGGAATTATTAAATGAAGTAGGAGCAGTAGAGATATTTAATAAAAAAGGTATCTTTATTAAGTCTAGAAGAAATGCTAATGTTTATATAAAAAGACATGAAACAAGGGAAAATATTTTAAATTTAAGAAAAGAAAATGAAAAGTTAATAAAAAAGAGGCGAGAAATTGAAAAAAAAATTGAAGAAAATACAGAAGCTATAATTGAATATTCTTTACAGCTAAGACATATCGGATTGGTCTATCCATATGAAGTAAAGGTTAATAGCAATAGTAGTATAATTGGTAAAAGTATTAATGAAACTAGGTTTTGGCAAAATACAAAAGCTACTATTATAGGTGTTAGTAGAGATGGTGATTTATTATTTTCTCCTGGACCGGATTTGCATTTTAAAAAAGGAGATACAATCTTATTTATAGGAAATAAAGGAAGTTTTGAAAGGGTAAGAAGTTTTATTGAAGGTTAGTTTGCTAATCTTCTTTTTTTTGCTAAAAATAGGTGTAAACGTTTCGCGTTAGTATCTATGTTATATCAAACATGATAACTCAAAAGTTTATTGATGTGTAGACTTGACATATAAAAAGTTTATGTATATACTATAAAAAGCACTAACAACTTATAAAAACAAACAAGTTGTCATTTAATATTTTTTAAATAACCCACTTTAGATTAAGTGGGTTCATTATTGGAAAATAAAGGAGGAAAATTTAATGAATTTATTTAGTAAAAGATTTAATAAAGTATTAACGTTGATATTATCCTGTGTATTTATTGTAGGGTTAGTAGGATGTGGAGGAAATGAAAATAAAACTGAAAAAGAAACTTTAGTATTTGCAGATCCAGGATGGGATAGTGTTAAGGTCCATAATAGTATAGCTCAGACTATTATAGAAGAAGGTTTTGGGTATCCGACAGAAGTTAAACCAGGATCTACACCTATAACATTTACTGGATTAAGAAATGGAGATATAGATATATACATGGAATTATGGACAGATAACTTAATAGAAGATTATAATGAAGCTTTAGATAAGAAAGAAATAATAGAGTTATCTACAAATTTTGATGATAATACCCAAGGGTTATTTGTGCCTACTTACGTAATAGAAGGTGATAAAGAAAGAGGAATAGAGCCTATGGCACCTAATTTAAAAACAATACAGGACTTAAAAAAGTATCCTGAATTATTTAAAGATGAAGAAGACCCTGATAAGGGAAGAATTTATGGTGCTCCTACAGGTTGGGCAGTGGATGAAATTTTACAAGCAAAAGTAAAAAATTATGGTCTTAATGAAACCTTTAATTATTTCAGTCCAGGTTCAGGTACTTCACTAGCTGCATCGTTAGCAGCAGCCATAGAAAAGGGAGAACCATGGGTAGGATATTACTGGACTCCTACGTGGGTAAGTGGTAAATATGATATAACTCTTTTAGAAGACAAAGAATATAGCGATGAATTATGGAATAATGAATATGCTTGTGAATTTAAACCTTGTGATGTAACAGTTGTTGTAAATAAAGATCTTTCTAATAAAGCTGAAGATGTGGTTAAGTTTTTAAGAAATTATAAAACAAGTAGTAAACTTACAAGTGAAGTATTAGCATATATGCAAAATAATGAAGCATCTGTAGAAGAAGCTGCAATTTGGTTTTTAAAGAAAAAAGAAGATGTTTGGGGTAGTTGGGTAACAGATGAAGTTAAACAAAAGGTAAAAGCAGCAATTAAATAGATTGAAGTGAGGTATTAAAATGAGAGAATTCCCAGAAGCAATACGGATTAAATTAGGTATATATGTAGAAATTTTTATAGAGTGGTTAAGGGAAGATTTTAGTGGATTTTTCGATGCAATTAAATCAGGGATACTATGGTTTTTAATGAATGTTCAAGATATATTATTATTTATCCCTTGGTGGTTAATTATTATAGGAGTAGTTTTATTAGCTACTAAGGTTAGAAATGTAAAGTCAGGGGTATTTTATGGTTTTTTAATATTTTTAATAGGAGCCTTTGGCTTATGGGAAATGATGATATTAACCTTAGCAGTTGTATTAACTTCAGTTGTAATTTCTTTGCTTGTAGGTATACCTATAGGAATAGTAATGGCATATAGTGATAAATTAGAAGTTATTATAAAACCGCTACTTGATGCAATGCAGACAATGCCAAGTTTTGTTTATCTAATTCCAGCTATAATGTTTTTTGATCTAGGTACTGTACCAGCTGTTTTCGCTACAACTATATATTCAGTACCACCGGTTATTAGACTTACTAATTTAGCAATTAGAAGGGTTCCAAAGGAAGTATTAGAAGCAGCTAAATCCTTTGGTTCATCTCCTATGCAGACTTTAATTAAGGTCGAATTACCTCAAGCTATGCCTACAATAATGGCAGGAATAAATCAGACAACAATGATGGCAATGGCAATGGTTGTAATTTCATCAATGATAGGTGCTAAAGGATTAGGAATAAATGTATTAACTGCTATTAATAGAATAGATATAGCAATGGGGTTTGAAGCTGGAGTTAGTATCGTTATATTAGCGATAATTATAGATAGAATAACTCAAAGTGCTGCTGATAAATTTAAATATCCAGAATAAAAAGTGTAGGTGTGAAAAATGAGTATAAAACTTAAAGCAAAAAATATTACTAAGATATTTGGAAAAAAACCTAAAAAAATATTAAAAAAATTAGATGAAGGATTAAGTAAGGATGAAATATTAAAAGAAACTAAACATACAGTTGGAGTTAACAATGTTTCTTTAGAGGTAAAGGAAGGAGAAACATTTGTAATCATGGGCTTATCAGGTAGTGGTAAGTCAACGTTAATTAGATGTTTAAATTTACTTCATGAACCTACTAAGGGAGAGTTATATGTAGATGGAGAAAATATAGTTAAGTATGATAAGAAAAAATTAAGAGAATTTAGACAAAAAAAAATGGCAATGGTATTTCAACATTTTGGATTATTTAACCATAGAAGTGTTTTAGAAAATGTGGAATATGGTTTAGAGATAAAAAAGATTGATAAAAATAAGAGACAAGATATAGCTAGAGAAACAATAAAAACAGTAGGACTTAAAGGTTGGGAAAATCAAATGCTACATCAGTTAAGTGGAGGTATGCAACAACGTGTAGGTCTAGCAAGGGCATTAGCAAATGATCCAGATATATTACTAATGGATGAACCCTTTAGTGCATTAGACCCTCTAATACGAAGGGAAATGCAATTAGAACTTATAGATTTACAGGCAAAGTTAAAAAAGACTATTATTTTTATTACCCACGATGTAAATGAGGCATTTAAATTAGGAGACCGTGTAGCTGTGATGAAGGATGGAGAAGTTGTACAAGTAGGTACTCCAGATGATATATTATCAAATCCAGCTACTAAATATATAGAGGACTTCGTTCAAGATATAGATAGATCTAAGGTTTTTCAGGCAAAACATATAATGAATAAGCCTAGGGATGTAGCTTTTATAAAAAATGGATTAAAGGTTGCAGTAAAAGAGATGAAAGCAGATGGTAGATCAAGTATATTTGTAGTTGATGGTAATAGGATTGTAAAAGGTATTGTTACAATAGATAAAGCCATAGAAGGAATAAAGAAAAACAAAACTATTAAAGAAGTAATTAATAATGATTTTAATAAAGCAGCTCCTGAAGATTATATACAGGATTTAATATATAAAGCAGTTAAAAGCAAATATCCTATTGCAGTAACTAATAAAGAAGGAAAGCTAATAGGAACAATATTACGCTCCACAGTATTATCTGCTTTAGCGTAGGTGAAAATATAATAAATAAGAAAGTAATAAAGGGAGATCTATTTTAGATCTCCTTATACTTTTGTGTTTTTTCAATACTTAAATAGCTAAAAAAGTATAAAAATAAACAAAATAATACAAAATTCGTCAAAAACATTGATTATTTTTCTTATTAATGAGAAAATATAATTAGGATTGTCATAAAAAAATCAAAATATTTACAAAAGAGGTGATTTTTATTATAAGAAAAAGTTTTTTTCACTTTATTATTTTAGCTATAATTATTTTTCTATCACCTATAAAGGTATATGCAGATAATCATAGTATAAGATTTAATAATATTACAGTTGAAGAGGGTTTAAGTCAAGGGTCGGTATTTGAAATATTACAAGATAATAAAGGCTATTTGTGGTTTGGTACATATGATGGATTAAATAAGTATGATGGTTATGAATTTAAAACCTATAAAAACACTCCCTTTGATGAAGAAACACTAACTAATAATGGGGTTACTGTGATACATGAAGGAAGTAATAATAATTTATGGATAGGTACATATAATGGATTAAATAAATATAGCTATAAAACTGATAGCTTCACTCAATATAGGCATGATAAAGAAGATAATAATAGTATAAGCAGTGATGTTATAAATGAGATTTTAACTGACAAATCAGGAAGACTTTGGTTAGCAACGGAAAATGGTATTGATATATATGATGAAGAAAATGATAAATTTACTCATTATAGAAATGACCCTAATGATAAAAATACTATTAGTTGTAACAGTGTATATTCATTATATCAAGATAGCAATGGTATATTTTGGATAGGAACTGAGAAGGGATTAAATAGATACAATCCTAAAACAGGAAAGATAAAAAAATTTTTTAGCAATCCTTTAGATAAAGATACTTTAAGTAATAATGTAATTTATCAAATATATGAAGATAGTACAAATACACTTTGGATAGGAACAAGAAATGGACTGAATAAATTTAATAGAAAAACTGAAAAGTTTAGAAGGTATAAAAATGATCCTAATGATAAAAATTCTATTAAAGCAAATAAAATTCAAGCTATATATGAAGATACTAATAATAATTTATGGATAGGTACAGATGGTGGTGGACTAAATAAATATGACAGAAAAAATGATGGTTTTATAAGTTATTTACATAATGCAAATGATTCCCATAGTATTATAAATAATGATGTATTAGAAATAAAAGAGGATTCATCAGGTATAATATGGGTTGGAACATATGGAGGTATAAGTAAATTCAATCCAAACCCTGAATTTAGCCACTATAAAACTGAAAAAAATAAGGAAAATACATTAAATGATAATATGATATTTTCTTTATATGAGGATAAAGAAAATATATTATGGATAGGAACTTCTAATGGAGGACTTAATAGATTTAATAGATCAACTGGAGAATTTAAATATTATACCTATGATAAATCAGATTCTAATACTTTAAGTTCAAATAAGGTTACTCATATATTTAAAGATAGTTCTAATACTTTGTGGGTTGCAACAGATAGAGGTCTTAATAAATTTAATAAAGAAAAAGAAAACTTTAAAAGATATCTACATAATAAAAATGACAAAAGTACTATAGTTGATAATAGAGTAAAATACATATTTGAAGATAGTAAAAAGAATTTATGGATAGCTACAAGGGAAGGCTTAGATAAGTTTAATAAAGATAAAGAAACCTTTACCCATTATGGAGAAGGTAAAGAACCCTTTGGTTTAAGTGATGACTATGTTAGATATATTTATGAAGACACTAAAGGAAACCTATGGCTAGGAACTGTTTTTGGAGGGTTAAATAAATTTAATAAAGAGACAGAAAAATTTACTCATTATGAAAATGATCCTGAAGATTCAAATACAATAAGTCATAACAGTATAAAATGTATCCATGAAGATGATAATGGCTATTTATGGATAGCTACTAACAATGGACTAAATAGATTTAATCCTAAAGATGAGAGTTTTAAGTTATATACAGAAGATAATGGTCTTTCAAATAACTATATTTATGGAATCTTAGAGGATGAAAATAATAATTTATGGTTAAGTACTAATAATGGTTTGTCAAAGTTTAATAAAAAAAGAGAAGAATTTAAAAATTATGGAGTATCTAATGGGTTACAAAATAAAGAATTTAATGTAAATGCCTTTTATAAAAGCAATACTGGAGAAATGTTTTTTGGAGGAGTAAATGGATTTAATAGTTTTTTTCCTAAGGATATTGAACAAAGACAAAATAAACCTCAAATAAATATAAGTAGTATTAATGTATTAGGTAAAGAAATTAATTTAAAGAATAAAATTAATTTAGAATATACCGATGATTATATTTCCTTTAATTTTGTAGCACTAGATTATTTAAATCCTAAAAAGAATAGATATGCATATAAACTAGAAGGTTTTGATAAAGAATGGAAGTATTCAGGGACAAGACATTACGCTAGCTATACAAATCTTGAAGGTGGAGATTATGTATTTAAAGTTAAAGGAAGTAATAGTAATGGAATATGGAGTGAGGATATAGCAAAGGTAAATATAAGCATAGAAAAGCCTCCTTGGAAAAGATGGTGGGCATTTGCACTTTATTTTTTAATATTCATACTTTTAATGTATTTAGTATTTAATTATGTCAATATACTTGAAAATAAAGTGAAAGAAAGAACTTATGAACTTGATAATACTAATAAAGAATTATTAAATGAAATTAAGGAACGTAGGAAAATAGAAGGAGAACTAAAGGAAAAACTTAATGAAAATAAACAACTATATGAAAAGATAGTTAAAGATGAAGAATTTCAACGTAACTTTTTTGTAACACTATCCCATGAATTAAAGACTCCAATAAATGTAATATTAGGGGCAATACAATTAATTAATTTACAAGCTAAAAGTAAAACAGATAAGGCAACAGATAGAATTAAAAAGCATACTAAGGTTATAAAAAGAAATAGCTATCGTTTATTAAAAACAGTTAATAATCTTATTGATTCAACGAAAATAAAATCTGGAGACTTTAAATTAAGTATAGAAAAAAAGGATATAGTATATTTAGTAAGGGATATTGTGGATTCTATGAAAGGTTATATAGAACAAGAAAAATTAAAGATATATTTTAATAGCAATGTAGATAAAAAAATAATAGATTGTGACATAGTTGAAATTGAACGTATTGTTTTAAATATAATATCAAATGCAATTAAATTTACACCTGAGGGTGGAGCAATTTGGGTAGATATGAAAGACCAAAAGGATAGTATAAAAATATCAATAAAGGATAATGGAATAGGTATACCTAAAGAAAAGCAAAAGGCGATATTTGAAAGATTCAAACAATCAGATAATGACTTAACAAGAAGTCATCAAGGTAGTGGAATAGGACTTAGTTTAGTTAAATCTTTAGTTGAAATGCATGGTGGTAGTATTGAAATTAATAGTGAAGTAAATAAAGGAAGTGAATTTATAATAACTTTACCAACTAAAAATGATAAATATAAAACACAAGAGTATGATACTAAAGGAATACTAAAAAATAAAGGAAATAATATAAAAAATATAGAGATTGAATTATCTGATTTATCAACTAATGAATAAGGGTAGGAGACTACCCTTTTTGTGTTGAAAATCCCTTTATTTTGGTATATTATTTATATAGAGTGATATATTAAAATATGTAAAAAAACTCCTTTAGGAGGCGAAACTATGTTTTTAAGACTTGGTTTTATTAATTGTCTTGAGAGTAATTTAATAAAATTTTCAGTTCTTATACTAATATCAGTATTATTATTTAAAGTGGCAAAAAAATTAATTTTAGTAGTATTAGAATTAGGTTTAGTAGCAGCAGTTGTATACGTTATCTATAACTATACAGACATACTTACCTTTATAAAGGGGAATATGATTTTTTAAAGGATGAATTAAATGAATAAAGTAACTAAAATAGAGCAACAGAAAAATAATAAAGAAAGAGTAAATATTTATATTAATAATGAATTTTTTATAGGAACTAGTAAAGAGATAGTTTTTAATTTAAAAATTAAAAAAGATAGTACTGTTGATAAAGATAAGTTAAAAGATTTAATAGAAGAAGAGACTTTTTTTAAAGCAAAAAACAAAGCATATCAGATACTTAATATGGCTATGCAAAGTGAGAGTATACTAAGGGATAAACTATTAAAGAAAGGATATGAAGATTACATAATAGATAGAGTAATTACCCACTTAAAAAAGTATAGTTTTATAAATGATGAAGAAATGGCAAGAAGTATAACAAGGGATAAAAAAAATATAAAGAAATATGGAAAAAAAAGAATCAGATATAATCTTAAAAATAAAAAAATTGATAAGCAAATAATTGATAGAGTTCTAAATGAAGAAGTAGATAGTGAAGATGAATTTGAAAATGCATTATATTTTGCTAAGAAAAAGTATAGAAAAATTAAGGATACAGATAAAAGGAAAATATATCAAAAGTTAGCAAGGTATTTAGCATATAGAGGATTTGATTATAATATAATAAAAAAGGCTATAAAAGAAGTTATGGGTTATGAAAATGAAGAATATTAAAAACCTTCCTACATCAGGGAGGTTTTTTCTTATTATAAAGTTAGTGATATATATAATTATTTAATCATAATTATAAAGTAAATATAATAAAAGGTGATCATATGATTTCATTTATAACGAATTTTTTATATAACTTTTTAATAGCTTTTGGTGTAATAATTGGAGGAGCATCCTTTGCAGCAATTGGAGCTTTAATAACTAATCATCCTCCATTAAAAACTATGCTAGATGTATCAAGATCTATAAAAATATGGGCTGTAGCTTTAGCTTTAGGGGGAACTTTTTCTTCTTTTCAAGTTATAGAAAGGGGATTATTAAAAGGAGAGATTAAATCTGTGTTAAAGCAATTATTATATATATTTGCGGCTTTAGTAGGAGCTAATTTAGCTTGTGTATTGCTTAAATTATTAAAAAGGTGTTCAAAATTATGGTTAAGTTAAGTAAAGCTTTTAAATATTTTTTATCGATAACAACTGGAATAATTTTAGGTATGATTATAGGAGTGGCAAGTTTAAGTGTGTTTGTAAGTTATAGAATAGATAAATACCATCAAGAAATTGAATATTTGAAAAATGTAATAGAAGATAAAGAAGTAAGATTAGCTAAATTAGAAGAATCCATAAATAAAAGAAGGTTTATACTAAAAAGTATAGAAATTATAATTATCACAGAAGGTGATGATATAGATAAAATAGAACTAGAAAAGTATTTAAAGGAAAAATATAATATGTTAATAGGGAAAGAAGTAAAAAATATTGATATTGATATTCTTAGTCAAATAGTAGATAATAGGTTAATGAGGGTTAATGATAAAGAATACAAAATATCAGTAAAAAAAATATTTCTAACAGACCTATTAAAAATATGGGTTGAGACAAAATTAATAGAATAAGAAAGGATGATAATTATGAAAAAACCAGAGATAACAATAAAAATGAAAAATGGGGATAGTATAAAATTAGAGTTATATCCTAAAAAAGCTCCTAATACTGTTAATAACTTTTTAGACCTTGCTAGTAAAGGCTTTTATGATGGGTTAATATTTCATAGGGTTATAAAGGGATTTATGATTCAAGGAGGTTGTCCAGAGGGAATAGGTTCAGGCGGTCCTGGATATTCTATTAAGGGAGAATTTAAAGAAAATGGTGTAGATAATGATTTAAAGCATACTAAGGGTGTTATATCTATGGCCAGAACTCAAGAACCTGATTCAGCGGGGTCACAATTTTTCATAATACATAAAGAGTCTCCACATTTAGATGGTAAATACGCTGCTTTTGGAAAAGTAATTCAAGGATTAGAAAATGTAGATAAAATAGCGACTGTAGAAACTGATTTTAGAGATAGACCATTAAAAGAGCAAAGGATTGATAATGTCAAGGTTGAGTTATTTGGTGGCATATATGAAGAGCCAGAGAAAGTATTAGATTAAATTATTAAAATTTAACTAATAAAAATGGAGACGGGGTTTATGAAAAAATTAAAGAAAATGTTTTTAGTGGCTTTTTTAGTTGCTATGGGTTCACTTTTTTATTTAAATTTTTTAGTCGATGGTTTTATAATCACTTTAGCTGTAATTATGTTACCTATTTTGCTATATAAGTATAAAAGTATAAATCCTATTTCGACTTGTAGTATTGTAGCTATAATATCACCAGGGTTTAGAGGGGCAATAAAAAATATTTACTATAAAAATACTTTGATTAAATCTTTTTATATTATAGCGCCTGATATATTTTTTTATGCTACTTATGGTTTTATTTTTTATTACATGTATTCGATTAAAAAAAGTAAGGATTTTAAAAGTTTCTTTAATGCAGTATTTTTAAGTGATTTTATATCTAATTTAGTGGAAATAGGGGTTAGAACAAAAATATCAGGAATAGAAATAAATATAATAAAATGGCTTTTAGTTATAGCATTTGTAAGAAGTTTAATAGTAATCACTTGTATTATTATAATAGAAAGATATAAAGCTTTTTTAGAAAAACAAGAACATGAAATAAGATATAGACAACTTATGAATATAACCTCAAAATTTAAAAGTGAAATATATTTCATTAGTAAAAATATGACCCAGATAGAAAAAATAATGAGTAAAAGCTTTAAGGCTCATAAATTAGCTATAAAGGAAAATACATCGAAGGAATTAAAAAATATAACTATAGATATTTCAAAGGATATACATGAAATTAAAAAAGATTATATAAGAGTTATTAAAGGATTAGAAGAAATCCCCATTGAAAGATATGATACTTCAAAAATAGAATTAAAGGATTTAACTAAAATTTTAGAAGCTAATACTAGAGAATATATAAATAATAATAATCTTGATATTGACTTTAAAATAGATGTTAACTTTAATATGTATATAAAGGATCATTATTATTTAATGTCAGTACTTAGAAATTTAGTCAATAACAGTATTGAGGCGTGTAAAATGGATAATTCTAAAATAGTATTAGAAATTAAACAAGCTAAAACACAAGTAATATTTAGTATAATAGATAATGGTATAGGTATTGAAAAAAGCGATATAGAATATGTATTTAACCCTGGTTTTTCTACTAAATTTGATATGAAAACTGGTAATATTAGTAGAGGTTTAGGATTAACCTTAGTAAAAGGTATAGTTGAAGACCATTTTAAAGGAAAAATTAATATACAATCCGAAAGAAAAAAAGGGACAACCTTTAAAATTAATATTAGCAAGTCACATTTGGAGGGGAATTATGCTTAAAATATACATAGCAGATGATGATACTAATATTGTAAAAATACTTAAAAACATTATTAATAAAAAACAATTAGGGATGGTTGTTGGGTTTTGCTATGACGGAGAAACTGTATTAGATGAAATAGAAGAATGTAATCCAGATATTTTAATAATTGATTATTTAATGCCTAATAAAGATGGGGCAAGTGTCGTTAAAGAAGTTCATAAGAAATATAAAAATATTTACTGTATTATAATATCACAGGTATCTGATGAAGAAATGATTAAAGATTCCTATGATTCTGGTATAGAATATTTTGTTAGTAAACCTATAAATATATTAGAAATAGAAAATGCGATAAAAATGGTTAAAGAAAAAGTTGAAATGGCTGCAATAATAAAAAAAATTAAGGATATGATTAGTATAGAAAAAGAGACAAAAAAGCCAAATGATAACAAAGAACAAATAGATTGTATAAAATTAATACTAAGTCAAATTGGAATATTAGGGGAAAAAGGTTCCTATGACATAATTAATATATGTAAATACATAATAAATAATAAAATATATGAACCATTATCTATAAAAAATGTTTGTTTAGATTTAGGGTATAAACCAAAAACTATAAAACAAAGAATGAGAAGAGCTATTAATATTGGGTTAATAAATATAGCTAATGCAGGGATAGAAGATTATATGAATGATTATTTTGTAAAGTATTCAAATACTTTATTTGATTTTGAAAGTGTAAAAAAAGAAATGGATTATATAAGAGGTAAGGGTGATTTAAGAGGATCAGTTAACGTAACTAAATTCATTGAATCATTACTTATCCAAAGTAGAATGAAATAAGTATAATTATAGAACTTTATAGAATTTTCTAAAAATTTAAAAAATTACTCCTCTTTTTTGAATCATTTTGAAGCAAAATGAAAGTCTTTTTTTAAAATAGAAAAAAAGGGAGGGGTTATATGGAAACAGTGATAGAGCATTATGGTATTTGGTCATTATTACCACCATTAGTGGCAATAGTACTTGCCTTTAAAACAAAGCAAGTATTACCATCGTTATTTGCAGCAGTTTTTGTAGGAGCTACGATAATATATAAAAATCCAATTACAGGCTTTGCAAAAACAATAGAACAATATATAGCTGGATCGGTTGCAAGTCCATGGAATGCAGGAATTATAGTATTTGATATAGCTTTAGGTGGAATGATTGGAGTTGTAGCAAAATCCGGTGGAGCAAAGGCAATAGCTGAATGGTTAGGACGTAAAGCTAAAAATGCTAAAAGTGCTATGGTATCCACTTGGGCAATGGGACTTTTAATATTTTTTGATGATTATTCTAACACGTTATTAGTAGGAACTACTATGAGACCTTTAACGGATAAGTTGCGTATATCTAGAGAAAAGCTAGCATTTTTAACAGATGCAACGGCTGCTCCTGTGGCAAGTATGGCTTTTATATCTACTTGGATAGCTTATGAAATGGGATTATTAAGAGATGCTTTTTCATCTATAGGAGTAGAAATTAATATTTACTCTGCATTTATTCAATCTATACCCTTTAGATTTTATAGTATAATAATGCTTGGTTTTGTATTTATGATTGCTTTTACTGGTAGGGATTTTGGACCTATGCTTAAAGCAGAAAGAAGGGCGAGAAAAACAGGAAAACTTGTTGAAGATGGCTCTACTCCATTAGCATCAAAAGAACTTACAGATATGGAGATTAAAGAGGATATACCACTTAGAATTTACAATGCATTAATTCCTGTTTTAACAGTTGTAGTTATGGTTATTATAGGTTTATATGTAAATGGACGTATGGCAGTATTAAATGGTGATGATGTAGAATTAATAAAAAGATTAAAAGATAATCCTTTAGCATTTACAGTTA
>VEND01000153.1 GCA_009711765.1 Bacillota bacterium
TAAGTTAACTAAATTTATTGCATAAAGATTCATTTCATCTGAAATATTTAACTGGAAAATCAAATATTTTTAAAGCCTACTCTTATGTTGGCTTATTTTCTATGCTCATTTTTTTGTGTATAATTTAGATTTTTTATATTTTTTATTTCTTTTCTGTGGATAACTTTAAAATCCTTTTGTCAATCATCTACCTTAGTTTATTTTTTATACATATCCATTATTATAAATCTATGAATAAAAAATTTCAAAGTTCCTAATTTAATTCTAACATTTCTTTCACAGTTAATATAATAATTTCTTATAATCTCTACATCCTTATTAGATACCTCATTTAAACTATATCTAGCTTTATTAAAAATATTAGTAATTTCTTTAAAATTATAACTTGAATCTATTTTAATCTTTACTCTGTTTGAAAACTCAGTAGTCGTTTCATCATCTTCTTTTTTATTATTTATTAGATCTAATAAATCTAGTATATACTTATAATAAATTACTATTTTATTTTCTTTACTCTCATTAGATAATTTATTAAAAGCTTTTTTAATTGTGATATATCCATAAATAATACGTAATAATAAAAGATTACTAACTATTATTATTAATATAATTATATATTTAAATACATTAGTTTTTTCTTCTGATTTATTTATATCTTCTTTCTCATTAGGTAAAATCATTTTCTGAAGTTCTTGTAATTTCCCCATGTTTAACTCTCTATTACCTAAATTACTATCATACTCTATATTATTATCATCCTTTTCTTTTTCTTCTTTCTTATCTTTTCCTTCAGCATAATCAGGTTCATCATACTTTGGCGTAGCTTCAAAGGTCATCCACCCATAATTTTCTATATAACTTTCAACCCATGCATGGGCATTCTTACTATATACATAATATTTACCATTTTTCTTTTCATCAGGAGTAATATATCCTTCAACATATCTAGTTGGTATGTTTATACTTCTTGCCATAACAGCAAGGGAGGTAGCGAAATATGTACAGTAACCTTCTTTTTCTTCAAATAAAAAGTAATCGACAAAATCTCTATTATAGGGTGTCTTCTTAGGCTTAAGGGTATACTTATAATTATTTCTTAAAAATGATACTAACGCTTCTACCTTTTCATAATCACTATCTAATCCCTTTGTAATTTCTCTAGAAAGATCTAATACCCTTTCAGGGGTCATTTTAGGAATTTGTAAATACTTTTCATATTCTTTTTTAGGTTTATATTTTGACTTATATATTAAATCCCAATATACGTAAGGTTTTATAGATTTAACAGTATATTCTTCCCCTTTTAGTAAAAGTCTTTCACTAAATAATTCATACTCTTCCGTTGAATAAAAACTATCTATGTTTTTAACAATATTTGGAACATAACTGCTAAATATTGTTGATGTTAATAAATTTACATGTTCAATTTTCTGAGTTATATGTTCCCCATAGATTTTTTTATCTTTTAAATCTATAGGCTGATTTTGAATCTTTTCATGATATACATCTTGGGTATTTTTCCAGTAGGTTCCTGTATAAAAGTTACTAACCCTTCCCCTTAGATATACTTTTTTTGGACTTTTTACTTTCATAACTAAAACATTTTTTACATCGACTGGTCCACCTAATCTTCTTTTATCCGATTGATAATCAGTCAAAGTCATATCAAATTTTATTGTTTTTCCATAACCCATTGAGCTTTTTTTAGAATTTCTCCACTCTGTTAAACCTGGAAAAATTCCCTGGGCTTTTTTATCTAACCACTTCCAAGTTATTGGAGGAAAATCCCTAGGTAACATGGCTGAAAAACTTACTATTAATACAGAAACTATAATTGAGTAAATAATCCAATTTTTTATTATATTACCCTTAACTATCTTTTTTTCTTTTATCCATATACCTTTATTTTTTTTATAATTTTTATAAGTATATAAAAGCAATACAGGAATTATAAAAAACAAAAAGTATATTAATGCTACATCAACATATAAAAACCATCTATATAAAAATATCGGAGCTTCTAATAATAATAATAAATATATTTTTTTCCCTTTAAAAATGAAAATAAAATTAATTAAAGAAACTAAAAAAGTTAAAATGCTAACAAGTATATATATATATATATCAATTTTAAAGGTAAGCCCTCCAATATAATCTATCATCCAACTTAAATACTCATTTTTTATGTTATTTAAGTTTATAAAGGTTTCTGTTTGATATTTGTTTAAATATAACATTATAATTAATGCTAAGCTTATAAAGATTATAATACTAATAGGCTTTTTAAATACATAAGTTAAAAGTAATATAGAAACTAAAGAAACACTAAATATAATTAATGATATAAAAGAAGTTATTTCTATATCTAAAGCTTCAGTAATTAATCTTATTACAAAGTAATTTATTATTAAACTTAATATAGTTTTATAAAAAAAATCTAAAATATTTTCTTTAAACATGTAATCACCTCAGGACATGCTTTATATTATCTTCAATATCTAACTTATAGGTTATAATTTCCATCTTATTAAGTATTTCTATATTTTCATTATGGGTTTTATCATTTTTAAAGTCTCCCACAATAACAAATACTAAGTTATAACCCATTTTCTTAAGTGTTAAACTAGAAGAAAGTATTTTTCTATCTACTTTAGGTGTTACTATTATTATAGTAGTCCCAAGGGGTAATATCCTTGACTGATGTAAAATTATATCCCCCATATTTATGTAAGATTTAGGTCTTATCCTAGCTAAAGTTTCAAGAAAATACTTAAACTCTCCACTATCTTTACCATGTATTTCTATCTTCTTTTCAGTATAAGTTATTAATTCACTTTCAATACCTTCTTTTAAGAAGAAATGTATAATGCTTATTACACACTCAGCTACTTTTTCTTCTATTAACCCTTCTTTATCCTTTAAAAATTTATTTAACTCAAAATCCATATAAACCCTAATTTGAGCATTTGCTGAAACTTCATAATTTTTTACAATAAGTTCATTTTTCTTAGCTGTTACTTTCCAATGAACTCTTTTTAAACTATCGCCATAGTGATATTTTCTTAGATTTTTAATACTGGTATAATCCTCATAGTGCTTTTGGTTTGTTGATAAAGATCCATAAAAATCTTTACCTTCGATATTGAAATTTTCTAACTTATATACCTTTGGATAAACAGTTATAAATAAATCATCCTTAATAACAAATTCTTTTTTTATAATTCCAAATATATCCCCTGTTGTAATTTTTACTTTCCCTATTTCATAAAAACCCCTATGCTTACATTTAAATTTCTTTTTTATATTTTTTGCTTCATAGGGTTTTATAAAAAAAACCTTTTCATTTTGACTATCTTTTGAAAGTCTTTCAGGTATTCCATCTTCTACAATAGCATAAGGTAATGGTAATAATCCTGAATTATAAAGTTTGTAATTAACCTCTGCGTATTCATCTTTTTCAACTTTATCTTTATCACTCCAATATATACCTAATAAATTCTTATTTATTTTCTTAACAGAACGATAGGAATAAATAAACATAATAGCTATTATAAATAAAAGTAAATAAGGAAAACTTCCTCCAACTAAAAAAGCAAAGGCGATAATAAGTATAAAAAAAACTAAAAAGGAAATTCTATTAATCATTTCTTTTCACCACTGGTACCTTTATCTTTCGTAAAATGTCCTTTAGTATCTTTTCTGAATTACTTCCTTGAATCTTTGATTCAGGCTTTAAAATTATTCTATGACCAAGCACTGGTAAAATAAGTTCTTTAACATCATCTGGCAATACATAGTTTCTTCCCTTTATATATGCATTACCTTGAGATGCTTTAAATAAAGCTAAAGACCCCCTAGGACTTACCCCTAAATTAATATCTTCATGTTCCCTTGTTTTTGATACAATATCAATAATATAATCATCTATTGATTCATCTACATGTACTTTTTTAACTTCCTTTTGCATCTTTATTATATCTTTAGTGTTTAAAACAGAATTAATCTCTTCTAAAGGATTTTTTTCTTTAAATCTTCTTAGAATTACTTTTTCACTTCTTTTATCAGGATAACCTAGAGATATTTTCATCATAAATCTATCTAATTGGGCTTCTGGAAGAGGAAATGTTCCTTCATATTCAATAGGATTTTGTGTAGCAAGTACTATAAAGGGGCTTGGTAAAGGTAATGTATTACCATCAGTTGTTATTTGATTTTCCTGCATAGCTTCTAATAAACTAGATTGGGTTTTAGGAGATGTTCTATTTATTTCATCAGCAAGAACAATATTACTAAAGATAGGTCCTTTTTTAAACTCAAAATCCCCATTCTTTTGATTATAAATAGATATACCTGTTATATCAGATGGTAATAAATCAGGAGTAAATTGTATTCTTTTAAATGTCATATCCATTGATTTAGCTAAGGTATGTACCATAGTAGTTTTACCAACCCCAGGTACGTCTTCTAAGAGAACATTTCCTTTGCATATTAAACATATTAAAACCTTTTCAATGGTATTTTCTTTACCTACTATAACCTTTTTTATATTTTCAATTATATTTGAAACATTGTTATTCATACATATCCCTCCATTTTAAAAATATTGTGAATATTTATAATCTTTCTATATTTTTATGCCTTTTCCTCTAAATATTTTATTAACATTAGTTAACAACAGATTAAAAGAATTTAACACATTAAAAAACTAAGCATCTCTGCTTAGTTTAAATCATTAATTAGTTTATCTATATCATTATAGACTCTTAGCCCGTTTTTTTTCATTTCTTTTAAAATCTTAGTAGCATTCCCTTTTACAAAGTCAAATTTCTCATATTCGTTATACTTATCAATAAGATAAACCTCTTTATTAATTTTTAATGCTTCATAAGCTGCTTCTAAATTTTTAATATTTCCATTTCCATAGGGTACACTAGTTAAAATTACAATATCACTATTATTTATTTCTTTAATATTTTCTTTAAAAGATTCTTCAGTTATGCCGTTAAAAGGCATTTCTTCTATCATATTTAATGATAATTTTTTTCCTATATCCCAATCTGAATCTCCCCTATTAATAACTCCCATGGAAACTTTAAATCCTTTCTTATCTAATTTACTTACAACTTCAACACCACTACCTCCACCCGATATAACATGAACTTTCTTTCTTTTTTTCTCATATATTCTTTTACTCTCAAGGGGGATAATATAAGGACTTGCCGTATAAACATTAGTACTTATAACCATATCTAAATTATAAACTTTTTCTAGATTTTTATAGGTTATTACCTCTTCAGGTATCCCTTTAGCTAATATTGTACCTTCATTTACTAAAACAATCTTATCACTAAATCTAGATGCTAAATTTAAATCATGTAAAACTAATATTATCGTCATATCCTTTTCTTTATTTAATTTTTTTAATAAACTTAAAATTTCTATTTGATGATTTATATCTAAATGGGAAGTAGGTTCATCTAGTAATAATATATCCGTATCTTGGGCTAATGCCCTTGCTACTATTACCCTTTGTCTCTCTCCTCCACTTATATAATTTATATTTCTTTCTGATAAATGAAGGGTATCTGTAAGTCTTAATGCTTCCTTTGTCTTTTTATAATCAATATCCCTTTCTCTTTGAAATCTAGATAAATATGGACTTCTTCCCATTAAAACTACATCAAATACACTAAAGTCATAGGCAATATTTGTATTTTGGGGCACTAAAGCCATTTTTTTAGCTAAATCCTTTGAATTATAATTTTCTATATCCTTATTATCTATCTTTATTAATCCATCTTTAGGTCTTAATATTGAAGCGATGTTTTTAAGAAGAGTTGATTTTCCTGAACCATTAGGTCCTATTATACTTACAAAATCTCCTTTTTTTATTGAAAAGGACACATCTTTTAAATTTAAAGTTTCACCATAGCCAAAATTTAAATCCTTTATTTCTACTGCCTTTTTCATCTTAAGTTCACCCTCTAAATAGACTTTTTCTTTTTTTTCAATAAATATATGAAAAACGGACCACCAAATAAAGCTGTAATAATCCCTACAGGTATTTCAGTGGGGGATATAATAGTTCTTGCTATAGTATCTGCAAAAATCATAAATATGCCTCCTACTAATGCAGATGATGGTAATAATATTCTATGGTCTGGTCCTACTATGAGTCTTACAATATGGGGTATAATAAGTCCCACAAACCCAATTATTCCACTTACAGATACAGCCATCGCCGTTGTAAAAGAACATATTATTAATATTAATATTTTAGTTTTCTCTACATTTACTCCTAAACTTTTAGCAGATTCCTCTCCAGTTAGCATAATATTTAAATCACGGGCAAAGAAATTTATAACTATTATTGATAGTATTATTGGTATACTTACAGGTATTAACTCATCCCAGCTCTTTGCAGAAAAGCTTCCTAAAGTCCAATATATAATCTTAGTAAGATCGTTACTAAATATTACCATTATGAAAGACATTATAGCAGTAAAAAACTGTCCTATGGCAATTCCAGATAAAAGTAAAGTAGTTACTGGTATTTTATTATTTACCCTTGCTATAATATAAACCATAAAAGCAGTTATCATTGCACCTAAGAAAGCCCCTACAGAAATGCTTTTTATACCAAATAAACTTAAATTTAACCCTGTAACTATAACTATTGTTGCTCCTAAAGCAGCTCCTGAGGAGATTCCTATAACATAAGGGTCTGCCATGGGGTTTTTAAACATACCTTGAAAAGCAGCCCCTACACTTGAAAGGGCTGCTCCAACTAATATTCCAAGTAGCACTCTTGGTATTCTTAAATTAAGTATAATTACTCTATGGGCCTTTTTAATACCTTCTAAGGATATAAAGCCTTTAATAAAGGGTACCTTTGATAGTCCTATTTTAAAGGCTTCAACTATATTTATATCAGCAGTGCCTATAGTTGAAAACAATATAATGCTAAAGAGTGTCAATAATATTAATAAAAATATAATTAAACTATAGTTAGACTTTGCTACTTTTAATTTCATATTTTATACCTACTTTTTAAATGCTTCTGGGTGTAATTTTCTAGCTACTAATTCTAAAGCATCAACTATTCTTGGTCCTGGTCTTGATAACATATTTCCATCTAATAGATATACCTTATCATCTTTTACTGCTTTTATTGCTTCATATCCTTCCCTTGATTTAATAGATTCAGCTGTCTTAGATTTTAAATCATTTGCAGTTAAATAGATTTCTGGATTTCTTTCTATTAATTGCTCAAAATCAAATTTAGGATATTTACCCTTAGCATCCTTTGCTATATTTTCTCCTCCTGCTAAAGTAATAAGCTCATCTACAAAAGAACCTGGACCTGCAGCCCTTAAAGGTTCATGCCAAATTTCATAAAAGACTTTTACTTGTTTTTCATCCTTTACTTTTCCTATAATATAATCTTTTTTTGCTCCCAATTCTACAGTTAAAATTTTAGCTTTTCTTCTTGAATTAGTTACATCTCCTAATTCTTTTATTACATTAAGTACTTCATCGATTGATTCTGGTTCATAACTAAGTAATTTTATTCCAGCAGCTTTTATACCTTTATTAACCTCTTTTTTACCTTCGCCATATTGTATAACTAAATCAGGACTAAGCTCTATTATTTTTTCTAAATTTACATTTTGCGCATCCCCAATTTTAGTTACTTTTTTAGCTTCTTTAGGATAATCACAGTAAGTAGTGTTTCCTATAACCTTACTCCCTACACCTAATGAATAAAGTATTTCTGTATGACTAGGTGCTAATGATATTATTTTCATAGGTTCTTTTTCAAATTTAACTTTATTACCAAATCCATCTTCAACTGTTAATGGATAAAGTTTAGATACTTCTTGGTTTTCTTTTGAATCTTCTTTATTATTTTCTTTTTTCTTTTCTATACATCCAGTAAACACCGTAGTTATTAATACAAATGTTAATAATATTACTATTAGTTTTTTATTTTTTATATTAATCATTTTCAACCTCCTTAGTATTCTATCCCATATCTTGCATGTATTCCCTGTTGAAATGGGTGTTTTATCATTTTCATTTCTGTTACTAAATTAGCTTTTTCCTCTATTTCATTTGGGATATTTCTTCCTGTTAATATTATTTCCACATCATCAGGTTTTACTTTTAATAAATCTAATATTTTATCAAGTGATATTAAATCATTATTTAAAACACCTAGTATTTCATCTAGTATTAAAATATCGCAATTATTACTTTCTACCTCTTTATAGACGAAATTATAGGCTTTTTCAATTTTTCCTTTTAATTCATTCATTTCCTCTTCATTCATATTCCAAATGAATTTTTTTGATTCATCAAACCTATAGATATTAAAATTTTCTAATGCTTTTACACTTTCTATTTCTCCAGTATCTCTACCCTTTAAAAACTGAACCATGGTAACTTTAAATCCTCGACCTGCTGCCCTTAAACCTTGTCCTAATGCAGCAGTTGTTTTCCCTTTACCATCTCCAGTATAAACTTGTATTAGTCCTTGAAAATTTTCCATATTACACCTCCTAATTTTTACACAAAAAAACTTACCTACAAAGGTAAGGGAGAATTTCACTATTATAAATAGGTTTTCCTTCCCTCCGAAGGTCTTAATACTCTTAGGCAGGTCTCCTGACTTGTGAATCATTTTACTTTCAACGTCTTCCCATTAAGGTGACTAAAGGTTGATTTCATCCTCACATACAGTAGCGGGGGCTGTAGTGGATTCTCACCACTTTCCCTTTTTAAGTTACTACTTTAAAACACCTAAGATTATTCAATTTCAATACGATAATATCAAAAATATGTCTATATTACAAGATTATTAACTAAATTTCAATTTTTAAAGTACTTTTTATAATACTTTTATTAACACTTAATTTACCCTTTTTTTCTTTATCTATAATTGTTACTTTACTTAACATATTATTAAAGGGTTTTATTTTAAGGGATATTTTCTTATTTTTATTTACTAAAATCCAATAATCATCTTCTATTTTAATTATACATATGTTTTCAAAATCATTAAAACCGTTATCTAAATTATCATTTAGGGTAACATTATCCACTACAATATCCTTTAAATTCTCAGCCATTATACTAAGTATATTTTCTTCTTTATTATCCCTTTTACTATAATAAGTCCTTCCCTTTAATATGCTTCCTACTATTGGCTGTGACTTTTTTAAAATAGAAGTATGATCTCCCTTTAAAAATGTGTCTTTACTATATAGTATACATCCACTTTTAAAAGTTACTGTACCATCTCCTCTTATAGTTTGAACACTGTATAAAGGTTCTCCATCTACCCATATATCCTCATTATCATCTTTTTTAACAGAAATATAAGCATCTGTCTTTTTTCCATAGGCTAACACTTGATAAATATTTACACCCCTAGTATATAAAATATCTCTATTATCATTCAAATCATCTAAAAATTCATTTTTAATCTTCATTTCATTAATGCTTAAAAATTCTTTAAATCCATCTGGATTTTCTACAAACAAGTAATCTCCATAATATTTACTTGGTAATAATTCTTTTATTGATTGAAAATAGTTATGATAAAATTCTAAATTATTATCTATTTTATAATATTTTTTTAAAATCCAAATAAATCCTTTCCATAATATTTTGAAAAATATGTTCTCATCGATTCCTTCATAGGGGATATCTCCCCCCTCCCAAAAGTAATATGCTTCTACTGCACCTGCATTAGGAGTAGCTAGAAGAATAAGTTTATCTATATCTTTTTCATAAAAATCACTCTCTATATAAGCTCTAGCTACTAATCCCCCCATACTATGACAAACTAGATTTATTTTTTTATTACCATTAATATCCTTTACTTTTTTTATTAATGGATAAAGATAATCAACTGAACTTTGATAGTTTTTATTTCTCCAATTATAATAACAGATAAATAAATTTTTCCCCTCTTCATATCCTAAACTCTTTAAATACTTTATCATTGGGTTATATACAAATCCTGCTGGCCCAAATTTTAACTTTCCTGTTCCTGGTAATATATCACTTCCAAAGGTGCCAAAAAGTCCAGGTATAAAAATAATAGGATTTTCAACTCTTTTAAATAAACTATTAAAAAACATATCCACACTTCCCTAATATTTATTTATATTATTTTATGTTAATTTTTAAGAACTTGTGTTTTTTAATTTCTTATCCTTTCTATTTTTACCAACCTCTGGACCTTGTCTAATTATATATTTTTTAGGCTTATAGTAATCATTTGAAAGTTGCTCTTTAGATTTTACCCTTCCATTTTCATATATTATTCTTATTGTTTCTACTTTATAACCATTACGTCCCTTTTGGTCAATTACCTTTTCACTTGGTCTTAAATTTTTATCTATACTACTCTCTGTTTTAGCTTTTATAATCTCTAAAACTTTTGTTTTTATTTCATATTTTTTATTTCCTTCCTTCTTTCCATATATATCTATGTTTATACTGTTACTACTAACCTTTGAGTGTATATATATAGGATAATCTAAATTATTTTTAAATTTAAAATCTAAATAATTATATGCAACAGTCGCATCTCTACCCTTTTGTACATACGTAGAAGGTATAGAGTGATGATGTCTTTCAACTACTTCAAGTCCTGATAAAAGTATAGCATTGTAAAGTGTAGTTGAAACTTGACATACTCCTCCTCCAACATCAGGTACTAATTCTCCATTTATTATAACTTTTGCTTCTTTATAACCTGCTTCTTTATCCCTAGGCCCTGTAGCTTTATTAAATGAAAAAACATCTCCTCTAAGTATAATATTACTATCTATGAAATTAGAAGATAGTTTTATGTTACTAACTCTATCATTGTTATTTACATTAAAATATGTTCTAAAACCTCCAAGTTTATCTTCTATAGGTTCTAAATCCTTTTTTGTAATATCTGGTTTTAATACCCTAATAGGTATATCAATTATTTTTTTATGTTCTAAGGAATTTAAAATTCTTTGTTTTAATAATTTCTTATCCATCTTTCTACCTAAAACTTCAGAAGTGATAACAAATCTATTATTTTCTAATTTTATCTCTGCATTTTTACATTCTTTATTAACATCTTTAGCTAATTTATTAAAATAAAAATAAAGTTTAGAATCATCACATATGTAATCCATGTTTACGTTATATCCTAAAAATCTAACCTTTATTATATCCTTAATTCTAATAAATACATTTCCCCTTCTCCCAACATTATAGGCATTTTCTACTGCATTATAATAATCATAGGATATACCTATATTTTTATATTCCTCTTTATAAAAATTATTTTGATATTTTAGTATGACTATTTCTTTGAGACTGTTATCTAGATTATTTTTTAATTTTTCTAAAGCTTCATTTCTATTTAAATTACCAATATCAATTCCATTAACCCTTATGCCTTTATATATTTTATCTTTACTTAAAGTAAAACCTATTATAGAGATGATTATAGTAATAAAAAGTATTATCAATAATATTATTTTTCTATCTATATTTTTAATATTCATAGCTACCCCCACATTAAAATATTTCTTTAATAATAATTATTAATATAATATCCTTTTTATGAAGGTTTGTTTATAAGTAAAAAAAAAGGCACATCCTGTGCCCTCAATTTTAAAGCATTAATAATTAAATTACTCCTCTCTCATAAATCTTCTTTTTTCATCACTTAAATCAAGGGCTAAAGTTCCTCCAGGATTCATAATATTATTAGGATCAAAATGTCTCTTTAAAGCCCTGAAAACCTCTAATTGATTCTTCCCTATTTGACCTTCTAACCAAGGGGCTGTCATTTTACCTATACCATGATGATGACTCATTCCTGCTCCATATTTTTGTATATTATCTAAGATACCATACTGATAATTTCTATACTCCTTCGCTGTATCCATTTTTCCAATAAATATAAAATATAAGTTAGCTCCCTGTGGATATGCATGGGATAGATGGGTCATACATATTGTATTTGGTCTGCTTTTACAATACTTTTTTACCCCTTTATGAACTTTCTCCATATTATCCCAGGTAACAGAGCATTCTAATGTATCTATTATAACCCCAAAATCCTGTAAAGCATCCCTTAAATACGGATCTCTAAATCTTCCTTTTTCCCAACTTTTCGTTGGATAACCTGTTAAATACATAGCTCCATACTTTTTACATATACTATGGACCCTTCTTTTAATATTTTTAGTAAACTTTTTCTCTCCATCTGTAAAACCTAAAAATAAACATCTCTCCATCTTTTTAAAACCTTTTAAATCCATCATTTTATCAAGAATAGTATCCTCAACTCCATAAAGTTTTAAAACCACATCTGTTTCTTCAGGATCCGATAGCCTAAAAACTGACGGATAACCAAACTGACCCTGCATAATTTCTCTACTAGCATTTCTTGCATCCTTCCAACTTTTAAATATATAACTAAATTTTCTTTGATTTTTTGGCATATACCTAAATACTTTTAGTGTTACATGGGTTAATATTCCAAAGGCACCTTCGCTGCCTATCATAATCTGATCAATAGAAGGTCCTGTAGCAGCAGCTGGGAACTCATCACTTTTAATTCTCCCTATAGGTGTAGCATATTCTTGGGATATTACTATATCTTCAATCTTACCAAAATATGTAGAGTTTTGTCCTGCCCCCCTAGTAACAACCCATCCTCCAACGGCTGAATATTCAAAGGATTGTGGAAAATGTCCACAGGTATAAGCTCTTTTTGCATTAAATAATTTTTTAGCCTCGTTTAAAACCTTTTCAAGCTTTGGTCCTGACATTCCTGATTCAACTGTTATTGTCTGATTTGTTTCATTAAAATCTATAACTTTATTAAAATGAACTCCTAAATCTAAAGAAATCCCCCCTTTTACACATTCTAAACCTCTAGTTACTGAAGATCCTCCGCCTCTTGCGTATATAGGTATCTTTTCTTCATTACAGAATTTAACAATTTCTTCTATGTCTTCTTTGTTTCTAGGATATATTACTGCATCGGCAACATTTTCTATTTTCTTTTCCCTTAGTCTCATTAAGTCATACATTGTATTACCATAGGAAATATCTAAACGGGTATAATCATCTGTTTTTACATTTTCTTTTCCAACTATATTTTTAAATTTTTCTAATTGCTCATCTGTTAGTTTTATAGGAATATCATACGAAACTTCGTCAAGTCCTAATTCCTTTGGCTTTTTAAAATCCTCATCTGTCATATTAAATGTCTCTTTCATCAGTTTATATAATTTTTCATTTGGATGCTTAAATTCATTAGGATTACCCCATTTAGAAATGGATCTATAAGATCTTTTTGGTGGCGCCTCATTTTCCCAATCAGGTCTAAATCCCTTATATTCTTTTGACACTTTAATGCCCCCTTTTATTCCTTTAAATTTTTAATATCCCAGACTTAAATATCAGGATATTTTGTTATGTCGCTAATTTCTTTATATAATTTATTAAGTCTTGAATATATTTTTTTATAAACCCTTTTATACAATTTATTATAGATTTTAACATTTTTACTATTAGGTTCTATTGCCCTTTGATAATGAACCATTCTTTTTACAGCTTCTTTATAAGAGTTATATACCCCTAACCCTACAAAGCCTGATATAGCTGCACCTAAACCAGATGTTTCATATGTTTGAACTCTATATACAGGTCGATTTAACATATCAGCTGTAATTTGACATATTACATCACTCTGAGACCCTCCCCCTGATACCATAATCCTTTCTATTTTCACCTTTGTTTTTTTCTCTATTTTTTCTAAACCTTCCAAAAGTGCATAGTTTATTCCTTCAATAATAGCACGGTAAATATGTATCCTAGTATGTACATCACCAAAACCAATAATAGCTCCCTTTGCCCTAGGCATTTTAAGACTTGGCCCCCAATAGGGTTGTAATATAAGTCCATTAGAGCCTGGTGGTATATCCTTAAGCCTCCTATTTAGTAAAGACTCAGGAGAAACATTTTTCTCTTTTGCTTCAATTAATTCCTTCATAGAAAATTCATTTTTAAACCAACTTATCATCCAATACCCTCTATATATTTGTATTTCAGGATTATAGCAATTAGGAATAACTGAAGGATAAGATGGTAAAAATCTTTTTGGCTCTAAATAGTATTTTGAAGTTGTTTGTATAGTTGCCGTTGAGCCAAAACTTATACTTCCACACTTTAAAGTTAAACATCCAGTTCCTAATGTTTCACACCCCTTATCAGAACCTGAAGCTATAAGGGGTAAACCTTCCTTCATTAAAGTTAGCTCTGAAGCTTTTTTTGTTATCTTTCCAAGCACTTTCCCTGGTTTTATTATCTTAGGTAATTTATCCTTTTCTATTCCAAATATGTCCCATTTAAAACTATTTTTCTTTAACCACTCTTTATTTTTATAATCAAAGGGAATATGACCTATTTGACTTGCAATTGAATCAACAAACTTATCTGTTAACTTATAGGTAAGATAGCCAGATAATAAAAGATACTTATTTGTTTTTTCCCAAATTACAGGTTCATTTTCCTTTAACCAATTTGCTTTACTTTGTTTTCTAAATATATCTATTGCTTTTTTCATTCCAACAGAATAAAGAATTATATTATCTATAGGTGATAAAGATTTACTACATTGAGCAGTTCTTTGGTCAAGCCAAACTATAGCAGGCCTTAATATATTTCCTTTACTATCTAAGTTAATATAAGTATCTCTTTGGGTTGTTAAAGATACTCCTATAATTTTATCCCATATGTTTTCATTTTTAACCTTTAGCCTTCTACAAGCCTTAGAAAGACTATTAAAATAAACCTCTGGGTTCTGTTCAGCCCATCCTGGATAAAGAGAAAAATATGGTTTGAATTCAACTTTTTCTTTAGATATTAACTTCCCCTTAGAATCAAATATTAATCCCCTTACACTCTGGGTTCCACAATCTATAGAAAGAATATATTTATCCATCCTTTTCAATCCCTAATAAGTAAAATAAATTAGATGTAGTAATTACATTAACCCCTGTTTTGAAAACATCTTCTATAATTATTTCTCCACTGTGCATTGGTTTATCTATCACTATTTTATTAATTAATTTCATAAGGGGAAAAATATATTCCTTTGGTATATCATCATCAGTTTTTACAGGAAGTCTTGGCACTTTTGAATACCTTGTTTTAACAGTTGAACAAACAGTCCTTTTTGGATTTTTAATCTCATCTATTGCAAATTTTCTTCCCTTATTACATAGATTACCTTTTATAACCCATTTATCCTTAGTATTTGCTACTTTCATATGGCAACCATTAGGACAAAGAATACATATAATTTCCCTCACAAATCACCCCTCCATCATAATAAACTCTATACTTTTTTCTCCCTTTATTAATTCTTTATCTAAATTAATTTCTATCCTTTCCATCTCTGGAGGTCTTAAATATCTATATTTTTTGTGAAATATTATATTTTCTCCACACTTAATATAAATCTTTACATTTTCCTTTATATCCATAGACCTAAAATAAAATATAACTTTATCTTTTATAGATTTAATATCTATATATTGAGGAACTATATATGCAAAATCTTTTAAAGATTTTTCTACTGATATAAACTTTCTTTCATAGTTATCATTAATATATCTAGCTGCACTTAATCCAGCATATCTCCCACTTTCTGATACATAATCTACTAAATCATTAACATGTAGGGCATTACCACAGGAAAATATACCATTTTCTGATGTCATAAAATTTTGGTCAATTATAGGTCCTTTAGTTCTTTTATCTATATCAATATTTAATGACTCTGCAATCTCATTTTCAGGTATTAATCCAACAGATAGGATTACTCCATCACATTCAATTATTTTTTCAGTTCCTAAAATAGGTTCCATATCTTCATTAACCTCTGATATTTCTACAGCTTTTACTCTATCATCACCTATTATTTTAGTTATAGTATGGGATAAAATAATAGGTATTTCATAATCATTTAAACACTGAGAAATATTTCTAATAAGTCCCGATGGATGCTTTTTTGCTTCATACACTCCAATTACATTTGCTCCCTCTAATGTTAATCTTCTTGCCATAATTAATCCGATATCTCCACTCCCGAGAATTACACACCTCTTACAGGGTAAATACCCTAATATATTAACAAAATACTGGGCTGTACCTGCAGTAAATATACCAGATGGCCTTGATCCATGAATAAATATTTGTTTTTGAGTCCTTTCTCTACAGCCATTTGCTAATATTAAAGCCTTAGTTTCTATATTAAAGATACCTTCTTTAGGATTAATTAAAGTTAATTTAAAATTCCCTTTTTTCTCTACATTTAAAACAAAGGTTTTAGTTATAATTGGTATATTTTTATCCTTAATAATTTTTATATATCTTTCACTATATTCAGGCCCTGTTAGTTTTTCTTTAAATTCTATAACCCCAAAACCATCATGAATACATTGCTTTAAAATTCCTCCTATTCTTTCCTCTCGTTCAACTATTAATGTTGAAGCTTTATTATCATAACAAGATATCCCTGCTGCCATTCCTGCTGGTCCAGCTCCTATTATGACTACATCATAATATGTCTTAACTTTCATATTAATTCTCACCTTCTTTATTACTACACTTTGTTTCTTCGACTAAAATAAAAGATGATTTTCCCTTTTTAGTTATATTTGTCATATCTATTTTCTTTTCTTCTTTTATAATCTTTGTAATTAAAGGCATACAAAAACCACCCTGACATCGTCCCATCCCTGCTCTAGTTCGTCTTTTTATTGCATCTATTGAGCTTGCTGGTATTTTAGAATTTAATGCATCTATTATTTCTCCTTTACTTATTTCTTCACATCTACATATTATATCCCCATATTCAGATCTTTCTTTTATTAATTTATTTCTTTCTTCTAAGGTTAATAAATTTAGTTTAGGTCCTTTTTTTCTCTTTGGATTCCAATAATTTTTCTTTTTTATATTCATTTGTTTTTTTAATATATCTATAGATATTTTTTTTATTTCCCTTGCTATAGCTGGAGCAGATGCTAATCCTGGAGATTGTATCCCAGCGGCATAAACTAAATTTTTTACATATTCTGACCTTTCAACTATAAAATCCTCCTCATATGTAGCTGCCCTAGTTCCTGCAAAATAAGTTATAACATCGGATTTTGAAAGCTTTGGAATAATTTCTAAATGACTATTTAACATTTTATCTACGGTGTCCTTATTAGTTATGTAATCCTCTTTAAAGGGTTGTTCATAGGCATTTGGACCAACTAAAATATTTCCCTCAATAGTTTTTACTAAGCCTCCTCCCTTTGTTTTACTATTTTTTATACTCAAATCTAGCTTTGCTAAGACACTTTCTATAAAAGCTCCTCTTTTTTTATCAAGTAATACGATCTCTCCCTTTCTAGGATGTATTGTAAAAAATTTATCCTTAGCCATTTCTGCTATATAATCTGCATAAACCCCCGCTGCATTTATTACTAATTTTGGATATACTTTACCTCTATTAGTCTTTACTGAAACTATTTTGTCTTTTATCTTCTCAATTGATTCAACTATGGTATTTAATGAAATTTTTACACCATTATCTACAGCATTTTCACCATATGCTAATGTCATCTCATATGGTGATAAAACTCCAGTACTTGGTATATAAATAGCACCTACTACCCCTTTTGAAATGTTCGGTTCTTTTTTAATAAGTTCTTTTTTAGATAATAGTTTTACTCCCTTAACTTTATTTAATTTTGCCCTTCTTTTAATAAGTGGCCACGTTACTTTTAAATAATTTTTATCTAATAATATTAATGATCCTATCCTTTTAAAGGATACATCTAATTCTTTTGTTACCTTAGAATATAATTTATTTCCCTTAACATTAAAATATGCTTTTTTAGTGCCCGGTTTAGGAACTAACCCTGGGTGTATCATACCATCATTTCTAGATGAGGTATGCATAGCTAAATCCTCTTCCTTTTCAAGTAATAAAACTGAACAATCCCACTTTGAAAGTTCCCTAGCTATAGAACAACCTATAACCCCACCACCAATGATTAATATATCTACAAATCTATTTTCTAAACTATTATCATTAACTAAGGGGCTTTTTATTTTGGGTATATTTAAACCTTTAACTTCAATGTTATTAACTACTCCTTTATAGCCTTTATTTGCTGCTAACCTTCCTGCAAGTATTACATCCTCCCATTTATCTACCTCGCCTTCTAAAACAACCGATGAATGCCACTTAAAACACTCGATATCTTCATTAATGTTCTTTTTTATATTTTTTTTAATTTTAGTTAGGGTTTTATTCATAACTTATCCCCCTTATTAGGATGTTCGGACATCTTCTTTATATATGTATATGCTTCTTAATCAAAATATGACCTAAAAAAACGACCAATATAAATTGGTCGTTAGTTAAATTCACTTAACTTTTTTTAATATGGGTAAGGATATAAACTTCCTGGTATTATAAATTTTAGATAATAAAAGGGATTTTTTTCTCCTTTTATATATATCCATCTTTCTAAATCAAATATTAAAGTATCCTTATTAATATTTAATTCCTTTATCTCATTAGCATTTGGTTTTCTTGCAATAGTAACTTGTTCTACTTTAGTTATACTAAATTTTAAATCTTTAAGTATTATTTTAGCTAAAGAACTAGTTAAATCTAGTTTATCTATTTCTGAAATAGCTTCTTTAGAAAAATATGAATGCTCTATAGCAAGTGGCTGATCTTCAATAAATCTTAATCTTTTTAAATAGTATATTTCTTTATATTTATTCCACTTTAATTTTTTTAATAAATCCTTAGTAGGTGTAATAATTCGTTTATCTTTAATCTGATTTTTAGAATCAAGTCCTCTTGCCTTAAGGGAATAAGATAAACTTATTAATGACTCAAAGCCAAGGGTGGGATTTTTCCTTGCTACAAATGTACCTATTCCCCTTTTTTTATATAAATAACCTTCATTCACTAATAAAGATAAAGCCTGTCTTACTGTTGCCCTTCCAACATCAAATTCATCCATCAACTCTTTTTCTGTAGATATCTTTGTCCCTACATTCCAAAAACCTTTCCTAATCCTATTTAATATTTCATCCTTAAGTTGAATATATAAGGGAATATGATTATATCTATCTAACATACAAAGACCTCTTTTCCTTTTAAACTTGTCTATATTTAATATTATTGTCAAAGTATATAAGATATTCAATTAAATATTTACAAATTTATATATATTTAAGATAAGTCTTTAAAACATCTATGATAACTTTAATATTACCATTAAATAAAAGGGAAAATTCTACTGCAAATAAATATCCACACTCTTCACATAAACCCTCTTCTTCTACACATCTTCCACATACATATCTTTTATTATCTTCTGAAACTATACATTGATTACAGGGCCTTTTCCAATTATTTTCTAAATAATTATCTAAAGTACTATTTAAGTTAAAAACAGGTATATTATCCTTTATCATTTTTTTAATTTTACCTATAACTTCTCTTTTTTCGCCTTTTGTTAATGCTAAATATTCTGTTCCCTTATAAGGCGTATGAAGGTTAAATGATATAGAATTTATATTAGGATGATTTTTAGATAGTTTTCCTACCTTTTCTATTTCTTTATAATTTAATTTATTTACTGCTAAATAAACACATATATTACTATTGTTAGCTTCATTTAAATTTTTCATTATAGTATCATATGTGTCGCCTCTAATTAAGTTATGTGTATCCTTTAAACCATCTAAACTTAAAAATATTATATCAGCTTCCTTTATATCTAATGTTATAGTTCCGTTAGTAACCACATTTACTATATAAAAACCAATTTCTCTGGCTTTTATAATTAAATCCTTTATATCCTTTCCATTATCTTCCCAAAGAAGGGTTTCTCCCCCACAAAAGAATAAAATCCTTATTCCCTCTTTATAAAAATTTTTCATCTCTTTTACAATACTCTCATAGGAGTACATTTCATTATTAATATTATTTACAGCACAATGCTTACAACTTAAATTACAATGATCTGTAAGTATTATAGTTCCTAAGATAGGCTTTTTTTGTTTAAATAAAATTGTTTTTATTCCAAACCACGATAACGAAAAAAAATGTCCTAATTTCATAAATCTACCCCTTTATAATGTTAATTTATCTATCCAAGGTTCTTTCATTGATCTTTCCCATACCTTATTTAAATAGTGTATTGAGTATTGCTTTTCAATATAGTGATATATATATCTACCCCAGTTTGTTAATATCACCTTAGAATCCTTCCACTTAGCTATATTAAATAACTTCATTGTTAAAAATAATAATTTAAATTCTTTTTCCATATCTTTATTAAAAAGTTTTCTAAATCTTTCTTTATCTATAACTCCATCATAGCATCTCCAAAACAACCAAAAGATCATTTTTTCTTTTTCTGACATAACATTTACAATATTAATTGGTAACTTATCTTTATTAACTATTTTTATATACTCTTCTAGATTAAAGGTATTAAGATAAAAGAAATTTCTAAATAAAGAACTAGCACCGGCTCCTATCCCTATAAAACTCTCCCTAGTTACAGAAGTATACCGAATATCATCATTTTTTCCATAGGTCCAAACAGAATTTCTTTTATAACCATATTTATTAGATATTTTATCTATAATATTAAGTATCTTTTTTTCCTTAAACTCATTGAATCTAGTAAGTTTTTTTTCTTTTATTACTCTATCCATATTAGTCATTGGAAAAACTATTAAAGGATAAATAGAAATTTGGTCTATATCATAAGAATAAGCCTTTTTTAAATCATATTCTATATCATTAATAGCTTGTCCAGGTATGTTAGTCATAATATCAACATCTAAACATTTAAAATCATATTCTTTTATAAGTTTTATAGACTTTTCAATATCCTTTTTAGTATAATCTCTACCTAGAAATTTTAATTTGTCATTATCAAAGGTTTGAACACCTAAACTAATTAATGTTATCCCGATTTTTTTTAATTTTTTAAGTAATTTATTATTAACCTCAGTTGGATAAATTTCAATACCAATATCTTTATTAAAATTAAACTTTTCTTTAATGTATTCTATTACTTCAGTTAATTCATCTACTAAAAGTGTAGGAGTACCTCCTCCAATATAAATTGAATTTATACTTTTATCAGCTAATTTGTCTTTATAAAGTATTAACTCCTTTAATAAAGCATTTTTATATTCTTTAGCTTTATCCTTTTTATAAAGTACTTTATTATATGGACAATATGGACATATAGTTTTACAAAATGGTATATGAATATATATTCCTATATCTTTATCTATATTATTAAAATTAATAAGTCCATCATTATATCCTTTAAATATAAACTTCTCCTTTTTTCCTAAAACTAACCTTCGCAAAATGTCTGTAACCATATTATCCTCCATTTTCACATAATTCTTCTAATCTTTTTTTTATATATTGTTCATCAAATGAAAAACATACTCTTCTATTTTTATTATCAAGTATTCTAAAATGCTTTGAAACTAGATTTTGTTGAATCTTAAAGTCATCCCTAATATCTATATCATTCCACCAAATTTTTCCTCCCATTGTATTTTTATAACTTTCTTCATATTTATCAAAGGCAAGGGATAATATAATATCCTGTAAATCCCCACCAAGGGTCATTTGCAATATTTCACTATCTTTAAAAATTGTACATACTGCCACTGCACCAGTCCATCCTATACTTGTTCTTCCCTTTTCTATCTGGACTAAAGTCTTTTTTGAAACACCTATAATTTCAGCCATTTTATCCTGGGTAAAATCATTTTCATTTCTTATAAGCCTTAATTTAGAATCTATCTTTTTTATAAATTCACTTCTATCCAATATATCACCTCGAAATTTTACTATTTAAGTGTAATTTTACACTAATAATGTTCATTTGTAAACAATCGAGTAGGAGGTAGATAATTATTTTATCTACCGACCTCTCACACCACCATACGTACCGTTCGGTATACGGCGGTTCATTAAGACAATCTAAATTTTTCATACTGTGAAGATAAACTTATAAAAC
>VEND01000003.1 GCA_009711765.1 Bacillota bacterium
TCCTGTTGTTAGACAAAATGGCGCTCCTAGAGTTGTAGCTCCATTGGTACCAATGGGTGCAAATGCAGGAGAACCTAACAATATTGAACAACAAATGGCCATTACTAAGGATTCATTACAACAATTAATGGAAATAGAAACTCCAGGAAGAATTGTATCTCTTCCATATGAGTATATAGCTGAAGTTTAAATAAAAATCCTCTTACCCTTTTAAAAGGGTAAGGGGATATAATAGAAACTTACCTTAATATGGGTTGGTGAAAATAATGTGTAAAGAAGATATTTTAAGAAAATTAACTATTAAATGTTTTCATATTAAAGAAGTTGAATTTGGAAATAAAAATAGTATCAATGATGGAAAACTTATAATAAATAAAGATTTATTTAAAGAATTATCAAATGAAGAGGAAATAATAGATGAAATAAAGATACACATAATAAAACCAAGAGACCACGATAGATATGTAAATAGTATTATGGATTTTATACCTATTTCAACTAAAGTATTAGGGAAAATAGGTCAAGGTATTACACATACATTAACTGGTGTATATGTAATGTTAACAGGAGCAGATACGGAAGGAGTACAAATGGCTGAATTCGGGTCATCAGAAGGTAAAATGAATGATAAAGTTTCTTTTGGAAAGTCAGGCACACCTTCTAAAGATGATTATATTATACACTTTGATGTAACTTTAAAGGGCGGACTTGAATTTAATAGAGATTTACCCCTTACAATTCATAGACTTTGCGATAATTTCATACAGGATATTAGAAATATACTAAAAAGTAAAGACGGAAGAAAAGCAGACGAAAAACACGAATACTACGACAGATTAAGACACGGTAAGAAAAAAGTATTAATAGTTAAACAAATAGCAGGACAGGGCATGATGTATGATAATCAATTATTTCCTAATGAACCTAGTGGATTTACTGGAGGAAGGTCAATAATAGATTTAGGAAATGCACCTGTTATAATATCTCCAAATGAATATAGAGATGGTGCCATAAGGGCAATGACATAAAGGCGGTGATTTTATGGGTATAGGACCATCCACTAAAGAAACAACTCTACATCACTTTAGAGATCCATTATTAGATGTTGTTTCTGATGATAAGGATATCGATTTAGTAGGAATTGCTGTATTAGGAACTCCACAGGATAATAAGGAAAAATATTTTGTAGGTGGACGTGTAGCTCAATGGGCAGAAGCCTTAAGAGCAGATGGAGTAATAATTTCAGTAGATGGCTGGGGAAATTCCCATGTTGACTATGCTAATACCATTAAGGAAATAGGAGAGAGGAATATTCCTGTTGTTGGTCTTAGCTTCATTGGAACCCAAGCAAATTTTGTAGTTGATAATAAGTATATGGATACGATAGTTGATTTTAACAAATCAGAAGAAGGTATCGAGACAGAAATAGTTGGAGAAAACAATGTTAATAATATAGATTCAAGAAAAGCGTTAGCCTTTCTAAAATTAAAAATGAATAGGGAGTGAAACGATGAGTACTACAAGAAGAATTCACACAGTTGATTCACATACAATGGGAGAACCCACAAGAATTGTAGTTGGCGGTATGCCGAATATACCTGGAAATAAAATGTCAGATAAGAAAGAGTATTTACAAAAGAATTTAGATGATATTAGAACAGCTTTAATGTTAGAACCTAGAGGACATAATGATATGTTTGGTTCTGTAATAACTGCACCAACAAATGAAAATGCAGATTTTGGAATCGTATTCATGGACGGTGGAGGATATTTAAATATGTGTGGTCATGGTTCTATAGGAGCTATCACTATGGCAATAGAAACTGGCATGGTTGAAGCAACAGAACCTATTACTAAAGTAACAATGGATACTCCAGCAGGTTTAGTTGAAGGACAAGCTAAAGTAGAGAATGGAAAAGTTAAGGAAGTATCAATAGTAAACGTACCAGCATTTCACTATAAAGAAGATGTTGAGATAGAAGTACCTGGTATTGGAAAAATAACTTTAGACATATCCTTTGGCGGAAGTTTTTTTGCTATAGTGAATGCTAAGGATTTAGGACTTAGAGTTGATGTTAAATATTCACAAGAATTATTAGATGCAGGACTTAAAATAAGAGATATTTTAAATGAAACAGTAGAAGTTAAGCATCCACTATTAGGACATATAAATACAGTTGATTTAGTCGAAATTTATGATGAACCAACTAATAAAGAAGCAGATTATAAAAATGTTGTTGTATTTGGACAGGGACAATTAGATAGATCACCATGTGGAACTGGAACAAGTGCTAAGTTAGCAACATTATATTCTAAAGGACAATTAAAAGAAAATGAGACTTTTGTTTATGAGAGTATATTAGGAACAATGTTTAAAGGTAAAATAGTAGGTACTACTAATATAGGAGATTATACGGCTGTATATCCAGAAATTACAGGATCAGCATATATAACAGGTTTTAATCAATATGTAATAGATCCAGATGATCCAGTTAAATATGGCTTTGCATTATAATTTTTTTATAGATACAAAATCAATTTTTTATGACCTAATTTGATAAAAAATTGTCAAGTGTAAGAAGAAGAGTAATATTATTCAATGATTTCTTAAGATTTCCTAAATTTCAAAACAAGACTAATACTAAATAATACTACTTTAATAAATAATGAGAAATCTTTTGAAATAGATTAAACTTAAGCTAAAAACTTACCAAACTAAAAACAAGGGGGAAATAAAAATGTTAAAATTAGTGTTAGGAACATTAGCGTTATTTGGCGTGTGGTTTGCAGCGGTATTTGTTAAGGACTTTATAGACAATAAAGATAATTTAGAGGATAATAATTGGGGTAAAGTTTCAATTATAGGGTTTATATCTAACTTTTTCGATACTTTAGGTATAGGTTCCTTTGCTCCTACTACAGCAATGTTAAAGGGTTTTAAACAAACTAAGGATAGAAAAATACCTGGTACTTTAAATGTAGCTTGTACTATTCCTGTAATTTTAGAAGCATTTATATTCATTTCAGTTATAGAAGTTGAAATGGTTACATTACTATCTATGTTAGCAGCAGCAACATTAGGAGCTTGGATTGGTGCTGGTATAGTATCTAAATTACCAGAAAAAAAGATACAAGTAGTAATGGGTGTTGCATTATTTGTAACTGCATTCTTAATGTTTGCAGGTAAAGTTGATTTAATGCCAAGTGGTGGAGACGCTATAGGATTAACTGGTGCATCATTAATATTTGCTATTGCAGCAAACTTTGTACTAGGTGCATTAATGACAGCTGGAATAGGTTTATATGCTCCATGTATGGCTTTAATATACTTTTTAGGAATGTCACCAAAGGTTGCTTTCCCAATAATGATGGGATCTTGTGCATTCTTAATGCCAATAGCATCAATTAAATTTGTTAAAGAAGGTGCTTATGATAGAAGAGCCGCTATGGGTATTACAATAGCAGGATCTATAGGAGTTTTCATAGCTGCTTATATAGTAAAAGAATTACCTCTTAATATATTAACATGGTTAGTTATAGGAGTTATATTATACACTTCAATAACAATGTTAAAAGCAGCTAAGAAGAATAAAGGAAATGAAAAAGAAGAAGCTAGCAGTGAAGTAGCATAAATATATAAAGGCAAGCCCTGAGTTCAGGGCTTGCCTTTAATTTATATGTTGGATTAAACATTATTAATATGATATAATTTCTTTAAGAGTAAAATATTACTATGGGTAAGGGGGATGAATATTTGAAGAAAAATGATTATGTATTAGGAATTATTTTAATACTTGCAGGTATATTTATTTTTTTAGAAAATACTAATATAGTGCCTAATGAGACGTATATAGTTGTATTGGGCATAGCTTTTTTAATAGGCTATTATAATAAGAAAAAAACAGGATATTTAATAGCTGGATTAATTTTATCAGGGATAGGTTTAAGCCAAGTTTTAGATAGAATGGTTCATAATTTAGATCTATCAGGATTGTTAGTTTTTGTAGGGTTAGGAGCTGCATTTTTGATAGTATATTTTACAAAGGGAAAAGAGGGGTTTGTATACCCTGGATGTATATTACCAGCTATAGGAATACATTCATTTCTTGAGGACTTAATTATAGGGGATATTGGTTGGTTATTTTTCTTTCTTATATCCATATCTTTTTATGCTATATATTTATTAATACATAGAAATAAAGGGGTAAAATGGACTTTTATATTAGGTTCTATTTTATTAGCACTATCAGGATTATTTTATATGACAGAGAACAATATAATTACATCTAGTTTTTGGAAAATGATATCTTACTTTTGGCCCGCTATTTTAATACTTATAGGAATCAGAATAATATATAATAATTCTAGAAAAGAATAAAAAATCACTTCAATAAGAAGTGATTTTTATTATTCAACGAATACTTCTACTCTTTCTCCAGATTCTTCGCTTTGAACATCTACAATTTTACCTTCTGCACCATTTTTTATAGCCTCAATAATTTCATCGAAATCTAAATCTTGAAAATCAGAATTCTTAAGTTCAGGTGAAAATTTAGTAGCAAATTTCATACCTATATCCACTAATGAAATTGGGATGTTTACATTTACTTTTGTTTTATCATCAGGATCATAAACTCTTACCTTTAACCATTTAGCACTTTTATTAGATGATATACTAGATTCTTTTTCTTCTAGAGCCTCTAAAAGTTCAACTCCATCCTTTGATGATATTTTTCCGTCCTCAACCATTTTTAAAATTTGCATTTTTTCGTTTTTTGCATTAGACATTTACATACCCCCTATTAACAAATTTTTATAGAACCATTTGATGTAGATAATTTAATGTATGTCCCTTTAGAATCTTTATAATCTTTACTGTAAGCTAGTATTCTTTTACTTCCTATATTTTGTACATCGTTTATTTCATAAATCAAATTAGGTATTGATAAGTCTATTTTACCTAAAGAAGTTTTAGCATCAACAGATAAGTTATCTTTAACATAGTTATTTGTATGAACTTCTATTTTTCCATTGGTGGTTTTAAAGTTTAGTTTACTATTACCATCAAAAGACAATCCATCAGCATATATTTTGCCATTAGTAGTTTTTGCTGAAGCATCTTTTGTCATAATTTTATCTAGAATTATAGAAGCATTTGAAGTATCAATATCAATGTTTTTAGCATTAGTTTTTAATATTTTTATTTTTCCGTTTCTAGTTTTAGTTTTTATACTATCACTATTTATATTTTCGATGTTTATTGAACTATTAGAGGTAGTACAATCTATATTTTCACTATTTAATCCATCGATTACTAATTTTCCGTTTGTACTATTTATTTTTATTAATTTATAGTTCTTTTTAGGTAGTTTAACTTCTAAATTAGCAATTAGATTATTTTTAAATTTAGGCTTTATTATTATAGAGTTATCTTTTTCATAGATATCATAAATTTTTTCTGATGGAACCTTACTTTTTTTTATTCTACATGTAGCAGAAACATCTATTGTATTTTTATGCCATTGAGTTATAGTAATTTTTCCATTTATACCTTCTAAATCAATAGTTGGGTAGTCTAAATTACTAATATCCTTTTGTATGTTTTCAGTTATTGTTTCAAAGTTACCAAAGAAGTTTAAAAAGCTACCATTATCTACCACATCATTTACCATATTAAGAACTTTATCCGTTAAATTATTAGCATAGTCAGTAGCATTTTCTGTAATATCTTCAGTAACTTTTTCTATCTTTTTTTCAAATTTCTCTTCAAAGTTTTCTTTATTATTTCTGATTGTATTTTTTCTGTCAGTATCAAAACTTTTTTCACTAAAGTCAGATTCATCTAAGGCTTCTAATAACTTAAGCGCTTCTTCGTTGGAAACTTTCCCTTCTTCAAGCATTTTTAAAATCATCATTCTTTCTTCTCCCAAATTTAACCCCCCTAAATTATTCCTTTAACAGTTTAACAGCCTCATCTGAGGTAATCTCACCAGAACTTAGTTTTTCTAAGATCTCTTTTTTATTAACCTTTGGTGAATACTTAGGACTATATCCTAGAGCCTGAACTACATTTTCTAATTTATTTCTAACAGTTGGATAGGATATACCTAGTTCCTTTTCTATTTCTTTTATATTACCTCTATTTTTAACAAATACCTCTATGAAATGTTTTTGTTCATTACTTAATTTACAAAACTTACAAAGGTCAAAATCACTTTGTATTGTAGTATTACAGTGATTACAGTGTAACTCTGTAACATCTAGGTTATGGTCACAGACAGGACATTTACCTATAACTTCTTTTTTCATATTTAACCTCCTTATAATATTGATATTTTCACTATTTCTTTATTATTATTACTTGATATATCAACTAGTTCAAAGGGTTCTAGTTTTTCTAAAGTTTTAAATATTTCTTTTAAATTTAATTCATTTAAAACTTCTATATATTTCTTAGTGTTATCGTCTTTATCATTATTGTACTTTAAACCCCAAGAGCCTAATTTTGTACCTAAATTACCTAAACTTAAAGCAAGCCAAAAGGGAATTGCAGGTAGGTTTATATTGGTTTCTTCATTTATTATTTGTATTTTTATCTTAGAGGACTTTTCCTTTAAAACTGGTTTTGTCTTTTCATCTAAATTTAGTTTATCTATTTTTTTAATTACTTCTTTAGTTGTTAGTTCGCCCTTATAAAGACCATTTAAAAGTTTTGTAATTTCATTATTCATAAAATCCCCCCCTATAAACAATAGAAAATTGGAAAAAATATAAATCAAATAAGTATGAGATATTATAATTATCCATATTAAGTAAAATATTTGATTTCTAATTATATAATATTACTTATTTAAATAAATGTCAATAAAATTATTAAAAAAATTAATATCTAAATTAAAAAAATTAATATTAACAAAAATAAACTTAAAAATTATTATATTCACTGTTTATTATAGAATATATTAATAACTTAAAATAAAAGTATAGATGTTTTCTATATGACTTTATTTACAGATGTGAAATGATAAAATAAAACTGTGATATAATAAAGTGATTATTGATAAATTGCTAAACTTATATATTTATAATATATATTAAGGAGGTATAGATTATGAAAAAAGAAGTAGATGCTAGAAATGTTGCGTGTCCTAAACCTGTAATTATGACAAAAAAAGCTTTAGACTCAATGGCTGAAGGAACTGTAACTACGATTGTTGATAATGAGGTAGCTAAAGAAAATGTTTCAAAATTAGCAAAGGGTTCAAATTTTAGATGTAAAGTGGAAAAAACAAAAGACGGAAATTTTTTAATAAATATAACTAAAGGTATAAATACAGAAGGTGAAGAAGAAACTACCAATATATGTACTCCTGATACATTTAGTGATATGACAATTGCAATAACTTCTGATAAAATGGGTAAAGGAAAAGATGAATTAGGAAATATATTAATGAAAGGTTTTATTTACACTTTAACAGAATCTATCCCTTATCCTTCTACAATATTATTTTACAATACAGGGGTTAATTTAACAGTTGAAGGATCTGAAGTTTTAGATGATTTAAAGAAACTTGAGGATGAAGGTGTAGAGATTATATCCTGTGGAACATGCCTAGATTACTTAGAGGTAAAAGATAAATTAAAGGTTGGAGAGGTTAGTAACATGTATACTATAGTTGAAAAATTAAAAGGAGCTTCTAATACTTTAACAATATAATAATGAACCAATCGGTAAGTGCCGATTGGTTTCTTAAATTCTCCAAAGAAAAGAGTGATAATTTGAAAAAAGAGACATATGGAGTTATTACCTTTAAATCTACAAATCATGCAATAAAGGGAGAAAAGGCTCTTAAAAACATAAATATAAAAATAAAAACAATACCTACTCCTAGAGAAATAACATCAAGTTGTGGCTTGTCAATAAAATTTAATTTAGATGATTTATTAAAGGTAAAAGAAGTAATTAAAGAAAATGAGTTAGCTATTAAAGGTATCTATAAAACGATACGTAATGGATTTAACAAAAATACAATAGAGATATAGCAGGATAAATTACCATATAATTACAACAAAAAATATTTTGTAAACGTTACAAAAAAATTATATAATAATATTAAAGGGCTACTTAAATTTTTTAAAAGGTAAGTAGTTTTTCTTTTCGTAGGGAGGTAGTACTTATGAATTTTGAAATTGGAGATATAGTTCAATTGAAAAAGAAGCATCCTTGTGGTGAAGATAAATGGGAAGTAATGAGGGTAGGAGTGGATTTTAGAATAAAATGTCTTGGTTGTGAAAGACAGGTATGGCTACCTAGAAGAAAATTCCAAAAGAGGGTAAAGAAGATAGTAAAGTCTATAGAAGATTAAATAGGCAATATTTAAAACCTGCGGTAAAGCCGCAGGAATTGTATATAAATTAGGGGAAAGCGTTTTCAAAATGTGGAGGTGCTATTTTATGAAATTAAATTATGCAGAAAGAATGGACAAGATTAAAGCATCAGAAATTCGTGAACTTTTAAAGTTAACTCAAAGACCAGAAGTAATATCCTTTGCAGGGGGACTACCAGCTCCTGAATTATTTCCAGTAGAAAAAATTAAAGAAGTTTCTAAAGAAGTATTAGAAGAAGCAGGAACTAAAGCGTTACAATATGGTCCAACTGAAGGGTATGAGCCATTAAGAGAAAAGATAGCTCAAAGAATGAAAAAATTTGGTGTAGATGCCACTAAAGAAAATATCTTAATTACTGGGGGTTCTCAACAGGGGCTAGATTTTACTGGAAAGATATTTTTAAATAAGGGGGATGTTGTACTTTGTGAAAGTCCTAGTTATTTAGGAGCTTTAAGTGCATTTAAATCCTATCAGCCAGTATTTAAGGAAGTTCCAACGGATGATGATGGTATGGTTATGGAAGAGTTAGAAGATATTTTAAAAAATACTGAAAATGTAAAAGTTATTTATGTAATTCCAGATTTCCAAAACCCATCAGGAAGAACTTGGACAGTAGAAAGAAGAAAGAAATTATTAGAATTAGCTAGTAAATATAACCTTCCTATAGTAGAAGATAATCCTTATGGTGAATTGAGATTTGAAGGTAAGATGCCACCGTCAGTTAAAAGCTTTGATACTGAAGGAAGAGTAATTTTCTTAGGTTCATTTTCTAAAACTCTATGTCCAGGACTTAGGCTTGGTTGGACATGTGCAGATGAAAAAGTATTAAATAAATATATATTAGTTAAACAAGGCTCTGACCTTCAAGCAAGTACAATTTCACAGATGCAGTTAAGTAAATTTTTAGAAAAATATGATTTAGATGAACATATTGAAAAAATAAAAGCTGTTTATAGTAAAAGAAGAGATTTAATGTTAAAAACTATGAAAGATGAGTTTCCTGAAGGTATTAAATACACAAAACCAGAGGGTGGATTGTTTACATGGGCAATACTACCAGAACATATTAATGCTAGAAAATTAGCTGAAAAAGCAATAGAAAAGAATGTAGCGTTTGTACCGGGAGGATCATTCTTCCCTAATGGTGGAAATGAAAACACTATGAGAATAAATTACTCAAATATGGATGAAGAAAAAATTGTAATAGGAATTAAAAAATTAGCAGAATGTATAAAAGAAATGATGTAAAAGTCGGCCTTGTGGCCGATTTTTATTTGAATAAAAAAATTTTATATGTTAATAATAAAAAAATCCTTGTAACTATTAAAGATAGATGATATAATTTTGTTTTGTAGTACATCCTTGCTCCTTTAATAAAAGGAGCCGTAAAGTCCAAGGGGAGGTGAAAAGATGAATAAGTATGAAGGTGTTTTTATTTTCAGACCAAATATGGAAGAAGAAAAGAGAAACAATATTTTTGACAAAGTAAAAGGAATTATTGAATCAAATGGTTCAGTTGAAAATGTTGACGAATGGGGAACTAGAAAGTTAGCATACGAAATTAAAGATAGAACTGAAGGATATTATATCCTAGTTAATTTTGAAGCTGAAACTGATATTGTAAATGAGGTTCATAGAATTTCAGGAATAACAGATGAAATTCTAAGACATATGATTGTTAAAGAAGAAGAATAAAAGGCTGGTGCTTTTATGAATAATGTAGTGTTAATTGGTAGATTAACAGCAGATCCAGAACTAAGGTTTTTACCTGGAAGTGGTAGAGCCGTTTCAAATTTCACTTTAGCAGTGGATAAAGATGTATCTAAAGCAAAAAGACAGGAATTTGAACAGCAAGGTAAACCAACAGCGGATTTCATTAGAATAGTTGTTTGGGGAAGACAAGCAGAAAATTGTGCAAATTACATGAGTAAAGGAAAGCTTGTTGGCGTACAAGGCAGAATACAAACTAGGTCTTATGATAATAATCAAGGCCAAAGAGTATTTATAACAGAGGTTGTTGCTGAAAAAGTACAGTTCCTTGAATGGGGGGACAATACTGGTCAAAACAACAACGCTAACAATTATAATAACAATAACAATGATTTTGCCGGCCCAGATGGCTTTCAGCCAGTAGATGACGAAGATATTCCATTCTAAAAGGAGGGAGAAGAATGGCTAGAAGAAATTTTAGAAGAAGAAAAAAAGTTTGTAACTTCTGTGTAGATAATATAGATCATATAGATTACAAAGACTTAAATAGATTAAAAAAGCATATTACTGAAAGAGGTAAAATATTACCTAGAAGAATAACAGGTAATTGCTCTAAGCATCAAAGACAATTAACTAAAGCTATAAAAAGAGCTAGAAATATAGCATTATTACCATATACAGCAGAATAAATATAACGGCGATTATAATCGCCGTTTTTTTTTGCTTAAACTTAGAGAGGGAGGGTAATATAAATAGGAGACAGTTAATTGCAAATTATTATCATTAAGTATATAATTTAAAATAAAAGTATATATATAATATTAAAATAACTTTAAAAGGAGGGAATAAAATGAAAAAGATTAGTACAGCTTACATAACTAGAACAGGTTTATTATTAGCATTGGCTTTAATTTTCCAGATTGGATTTAGAGGTTTTGCGCAACCGGCTGTTGGTCCCTTAGTTAATTTAACATTAATATTATCGGCAGGGATAGTCGGAACCCTAGCAGGTGTCATAGTAGGATGTTTAACACCGCTTATTGCATTATCGTTTGGTATTATAGGTATACCAATATTAGTACCTTTTATTATGATAGGAAATTCACTTTTAGTAATTATATTTAACTTAATAAGAAAAAGAATCACTTTAGGCGGAGAATATGTGGGATTAGCTCTAGCAGCATTAGGTAAATTTCTATTCTTAGCATTTTCAGTAAGATATTTACTTGATTTATTTACACAAAAGAATATACCACCTAAAATAATGGCTAAATTAACAGTAATGTTTGGTCTACCCCAGTTATATACTGCTTTAGTAGGAGGAATTGTTGCAGTAATTGTTATGAAACTTATACCGGATAGTTTAAAACTTAAAAATTAAACCTTAACCTCTAACCCTTGGTTAGAGGTTTTCATTGTTATTTATAAATGTTTTAAATATAATTAATAGTAGAATACTAACTTAGTTTGACACAAAGTATTATACTATGTAGAATTTTAATAAGGCTTTTAATAAAGGGTTTTTATTGGTATTAATAGAAGTTATAGTTATAAAAGGGTTTAATAAATTCGTGGGGATATTATAATTTTTTGATATAATATATTGGGGGGAAAGGGAAAATGGGATTTAATAATAAAAATGTTGATATAACAAAAAATATCAAGGTGATTGAATGGCTAAAAAGTGAACTATTAACTACTGTAGCTTCCTTATTTGATTATTTACTTAAAGGAGCTAAAGAAAGTCAAGAGGCTATACTAGATGTTTTAGCTAATGTTATATTAGTTACTTACCTTTTAGGAAAAAGGTTAGGTTTATCCTTTGAAAGTATAGATTCTAAGATTGAAAGCAAGATAAAATTAGGGGTAGTTGAAGATCATAAGATAGAAAAATGGTATGGTGATTTAAGTAGATTACTAGAACATTTTAAAAGAAGATAGAGGTGAAAGTTATTGAATTTAAATGATAAAACAAAAAAAGTAACAGAAACAGCAATTATTACTGCACTTATGACTATACTTGTAATATTAGGTTTATTTGTTATGCCTATTGCTATTATATTGTTTCCAGTTCCATATATTATTTTAGGAGTAAGGCATGACGTTAAATATGGTCTAATATCAATTATTGGTTCGGGTATATTGTTGACTATATTAGTTGATATTACAGTTGGAATTTTTATTACACTATTATTAGGTTTTCTATCAGTAGGACTTTCATATATGATAAAAAAGGAATTTAAAACCTATCAGATAATAACTGGTGGTATTGTGATATCTATAGTTTCTGTAATTATAACTATAAACATTATTGCATATATTACAGGTATAAGTGTTATTGGCCAAGTTGAATCTTATTTTGCAGAAATGCTAAAAATGGCACAAGAAGTTGGACTTCCAAATTCACAAACAGAACTATTAAAAAATAGAATAGAAACAGCAAAATTGACTATACCATCTACAATGATCATATTTTCAATTTTTAATACTTATATTAACTATTGGGTATCGGTTGCAATATTAAGAAGATTAGGACACAATATACCTAAGATACCTAAGTTTAAATACTTCAGATTGCCAGGTAATGTTGTCACAGGATCGTTGGTTATAATTTTATGCACAAGTTTAATATGGTATTTACAAATTCTTTACTATAAAACCATAGCTATCAATGTTATGTCATTACTTATGTTTATATTCTTTATACAGGGTATATCTGTTATAATGTATTTATTAGATAAAACAAAACTCAATAGAGTATTGAAGGTTTTTATTATAATATTTGCTATGTTATACGTACCAATAATCGGAATTGTAGGGTTTATTGATGCTATATTTGACTTTAGAAAGCTTAGAAAGAATATATAAGTAAAAATATAGGTATAATCTAGTAGGGGTTTTGTTTTTAGGAGGATAAAAATGGCGAACAAAAAAATATTTAAGTTTTTAACATTGAATACTAAGATATATTTATGGATTATTGGTATTTTAATAGGGATCTTAGCATTTTATGAACCTAAGATTTCTGCAGTAGGTGTGATAGTTTTAGTATATCTGATATACTATCATTGGAAGAATGTACATTTAAAAAAGGTCGAATGGACTAGATATATAGAGGGGCTTTCTGAAGAATTTGATTCTGCTACTAAGCATGCTTTATTAAATCTGCCAATACCTTTTATAATGGTAGAAGTAGATGGAACTATAAGTTGGTATAACTCTAAATTTATGGATATTATTGAAAAGAAAGATATTTTAGAGAAAAATATAGGAGATGTTATTCCTAACTTTAGAGTAGATGACATTATGGATAATGAAAAGGATATGTTTATTGAAACAACTATAAATGAAAGACATTTCCGTGTACTTTATAATGTGGTTAAACCTAAAGAAGGCTCTAATAGAGATTATATAATTATGCTTTATTGGATAGACATAACAAGTTTTTCAATTCTTAAAAATAAATATAATGATGAAAAGCCTAATGTTTGTTTAGTACAGGTTGATAACTTCGATGAAGTTATTAAGAGTACAGAAGAATCAAAAAGGCCTATTGTTGTAGCTGAAATAGATAGAAAATTAAATGTTTTAGCTTCAAGACTAAAAGGTTTTATAAAAAAGTATGATAATGATAGCTATATAATAGTATTTGAAAATAAATATTTAGAAACTTTAGAAAGTAAAAAGTTTGATATACTTGACGATATCAGAAGTATAGATAAAGGTAATGATATACCAGTAACATTAAGTATAGGAGTAGGCGTAAATGGTAAGAATCCTTTACAATTACTAGAGTTTGCTAAAGGAGCTATAGAAATTGCTCTAGGTAGAGGAGGAGACCAGGCAGTAGTTAAAAAGATAGATAAATTAAGTTTTTATGGAGGAAAAAGTAAAGCAGTAGAAAAGAGAACTAAAGTAAAGGCAAGGGTAATAGCCCATGCCCTAAGACAGTTAATAGACCAAGCTGATAGAGTATTTATAATGGGTCATAAAATAGCTGATATGGACAGTTTTGGTGCTGCTATAGGACTATTAAGGGCTGTTAAAAACAGAGACAAAGAAGGATATATAGTTTTAGAAAAGACTAATCCATCAATAAAAAATATATATGAAAGAACAAAGAAAGAACACCCCGAGTATTTAAAAAATATATTAACACCAGAGGAAGCAAATTTAAAAGCTAGTGAAGACTCTCTATGTATTGTTGTTGATATACATAGACCTGAGTATACAGAAGCACCAGAGCTATTAGAAACAATAGAGAAAGTGGTTTTAATAGACCATCACAGAAGAGGAGTAGATTTTATTGAAGATCCAGTATTAGTGTATCTTGAACCTTATGCATCATCTACTTGTGAATTGGTTACTGAAATATTAAATTATATGGGAGATAAGCTTAATATAGATAAATTCGAAGCAGAAGCGTTATTAGCAGGGATTACTGTAGATACAAAAAGTTTTACTTTTAAAACAGGAGTTAGAACCTTTGAGGCAGCTTCCCTTCTTAGAAGAGCAGGAGCTGATACAACTTCAGTTAGGCAGTTATTTCAAGACGATATTAACACCTTTATAATGAAAGCAGATATAGTTAAAAATGCTGATATAATAGGTGGTAAGATTGCAATATCTAATATGGAAGATGAAACTAAGGACTCAGTATTAATTGCAGCACAGGCTGCAGATGATTTATTAAATATTAGTGGGATAACAGCATCCTTTGTTTTAGTCGTTAATGATGGAAGAGTGCATATTAGTGGCAGATCTTTAGGTAAAATTAATGTTCAAGTTATATTAGAAAAGCTTGGCGGTGGAGGTCATATGACTGTTGCTGGAGCCCAATTAGATGATGTTGACTTAGATAAAGCTAAAGAAATGGTTGAAGAAGCTATAGAAGAATATTTACAGGAGGGTGAAAAATAATGCAAATAGTTTTATTAAAAGATGTTAAAGGATTAGGAAAAAAAGGGGAGATAGTAAAGTCTAAAGATGGTTATGCAAGGAATTATTTGATTCCTAAAGGCTTAGCTAAGGAAGCTACTAAAGGTAATGTTAAAGAGGTTAAGGAAAAGAAAAAGGCAAAGAAATTAAAAAAGAAAGAAGAAGTAGCTAAGGCTAAAGAATTAGCTTCAAAAATAGAAGATATATCTGTTGAATTAAAAAGTAAAGCAGGAGAAAATGGAAAATTATTTGGGTCTGTAACAACTAAAGATATTGCTAAAGCACTTAAAAAACAACATAATATTAAAGTAGATAAAAGAAAAATAGTATTAGATAATAATATAAAAAGTTTAGGGGCTACCTTTGTAGAGGTTAAAGTGTACCCAGAAATATCTGCAAAACTAAAAGTAAAAGTTGTAGGAAAGTAATGTAAGGCGGCCTATTTGGCCGCCATAACTATATATAGAATTTGAGGTGAAAAATATGGAAGATAAATTACAAACCTTAGGTAAAATTCCTCCCCATAATCTAGAAGCAGAACAATCTGTATTAGGATCTATGGTGCTTGATAAGGATGCGATAATTACAGCAACAGAAATTATTGTACCGGAGGATTTTTATAAAGAAGCAAATAAAGAAATATATGAATCTATTTTATCTTTATATAATAGAAACGAACCAGTAGATTTAATTACTTTATCAGAGGAACTTAAAAAAAGAGATACACTAGAGGCTATAGGAGGGGTATCATATCTTGCTAATCTTTCAGAAGGTGTTTCTACAACAGCAAATGCTAAATATTATTGTGAAATAGTAGAGGAAAAATCCATACTTAGAAGGTTAATTAAAGCTTCTAATGAAATAATGGCTGATGGGTATAAAGATGATAAAGAAGTAAATAATGTTATTGAAATGGCCGAAAAGAAAATTTTTGATATAACCCAGAGAAAGAGTAGTGAGGGATTTACTCCTATAAAAAATGTTTTAATGGAAACTTTAGACCAAATAGAAATGATGGCAGATAATGAAGATGGAATAACTGGTCTTTCCACAGGATTTATTGATTTAGATAGAAAAACTTCAGGTTTACAAAAGTCTGATTTAATATTAGTAGCAGCAAGACCATCTATGGGTAAATCAGCTTTTACAGTTAATATAGCACAAAACTGTGCATTAAAAAGCGATGCATCTGTAGCAATATTTAGTTTAGAGATGTCTAATGGTCAAATTGTTCAACGTATGCTTAGTTCTGAAGCTCATGTTGAGCTACAAAAGATAAGAAATGGTACTTTAACAGATGAAGAATGGGCTAGATTAGGTAGAGCAATGGGGCCATTAGGACAAGCAAAAATATTTATAGATGATACACCGGCTATAACTTTGAACGAAATGAAAGCAAAATGTAGAAGGTTAAAAATAGAACATGGTTTAGATCTTATATTGATTGACTATTTACAACTTATGTCAGGAGATGGGAAAACAGAAAATAGACAACAAGAAATTTCTGAAATCTCCCGTGGATTAAAAGGTCTTGCTAGAGAGATGGATTGTCCTGTATTGTCATTATCCCAGTTATCAAGAGCTCCAGAGCTTAGAGCTGACCATAGACCTATAATGTCTGACTTAAGAGAATCAGGGGCTATTGAGCAGGATGCAGACGTTGTTATGATGCTTTATAGAGATGAGTATTACAACCCAGATACGGAAAAGAAAAATATAGGGGAAGTAATTATAACAAAACAACGTAACGGTCCGACAGGAACGGTAGAACTTGTATTTATGGGTCAGTATACTAAGTTCTTAAATATGGAAAAATATAGAGATTAATTTTTACCTTAAATTTCTAAGTTTATTTTTGTTATTTATTAATAGGTATGGGTATATAACAAATAGCGAATAATAAATAATAATATAAACATAATCAGGAGGTAGAAAATGGATAGAACAAAAGTTTTAAATGTTACAGATGATGTAAAATGGATAGGAATTTTAGACCCAGATTTAGTAACCTTTGATGTAGTAATGGAAACTGAATATGGAACAACTTATAACTCATACTTTATTGAGGCAGATAAAAAGACTATAGTTGAGACTTCTAAGGAAAAATTTAAAGATGAGTATTTAGAAAAAGTAAAAAGTGTAGTAGATCCTGAAGAAATTGAGTATATAGTTTTAGACCATACAGAACCAGATCATTCAGGAAACTTAAGGCATTTATTAAGAATTGCCCCTAATGCAACAGTAGTAGCGTCAAAGGCCGCTATTGCCTTTTTAAAAAATATAGTAGATATAGAATTCGATTATAAAATAATAAAACATGGAGATACCTTAGATTTAGGAAATAAAACGCTTAAATTTATTTCAGCTCCATTTTTACATTGGCCAGACTCTTTTTATACCTATTTAGAGGAAGATAATATTTTATTTACATGTGACTCCTTTGGATGTCATTTTTGTGATGAAAGAATGTTTGATGATAAAGTAGATAACTTTGATGATGCATTTAAATATTATTTTGATGTTATTTTAAAACCTTTTAGTAATTATATGTTAGAAGCAATAGAAAAAATTAAAGATTTAGATATTGATATAATATGTCCTGGTCACGGACCTATTTTAAGAGAGAATTGGGAAAAATATGTTAGACTTTCAGAGGAATTAGCAAGGCCTAATAAAAAACATGAAAAACATAAAGTCTTTATACCTTACGTATCAGCCTATGGAAACACAGCAAAAATGGCTGAAGAAATAGCTGAGGGTGTAAAAGAGGCAGGAGATATAGATGTTGAGGTAATGGATATAGAAATGACTGATGCAAGTGTATTAGAAGAAAAAATAGAAAATCATACTGCTTATATGATAGGATGTCCTACTATAAATAAGAATATATTAATGCCAATATATAAGTTTTTTGCAATATTAAACCCTATAACTAATAAGGGCAAAATGGGTGCTGCTTTTGGCTCCTTTGGCTGGAGTGGAGAAGGAGTAAAGATGATTGAAGATAATCTTAAAAATCATAAGATAAAAGTACCTCTAAAGGGACTTAAAAGCACATTCGTTCCTTATGAAGAGAGCCTTGCTAAATGTAGGGAATTTGGAAAGGAATTTGGTGAAAAACTTATAAAAGAAAATAAATTATAAATAAAAGTTGTGGTTGAATAAGTTCAACCACAGCTTTTTATTTCATAAAATATAGAAATTTAATCATACATAATATATAATTTATATAGAATAATAATAAAATTATTATATGGAGGAATATCTATGTATGTAGGGGTTAGTAAAAGTATAAAAATAAGAGAGCTTCAAATAAATGACGTATATGGTATGTTAAATTGGGGAAAGCATGATAGCCCTTTATTTGAAGATTATAACTTTCCTAAATTAAATGATAATGAGATTGAGCTTTGGTATAAAATGAAAACAAAGAAGAAAAATAAAAAATGTTTCGCAATAATTACTGACAATAATAACATAATAGGATATTTGACCATAAGAAAAATCAAAAGGTTTAGAAAAAAAGCTACATTAGGCATTGTATTTGACCCAAATTTTATGAATAAGGGATATGGGACAGAAGCTTTAAATGTCTTTTTGGATTATTTTTTTAATATTTTAAACATGAATCAAATGATATTAGAAGTTGCTAAATTTAATAAAAGAGCTTTAAAATGTTATAAAAAATGTGGTTTTAATAAATATAAAAAATATAATAAAAAGATAGAAAATCAAGATATTGATATTTTTGGTGATGATTATTATAAAGATATAAGAGATTGCTTTATTATTAAGAATGGATATACTCAGACAGTTTATTATAAAATGAGAATATATAGTGAAGAATTTAATCAAAGGAAACATAAGCATAATAAAAATGTGAATACAACTGTGGATATGTGGAAAAGTTCATAAGAAAACATACAATATATTGATGTTATCCACAGGATAAACACTTTATAATGTACAATAATAAAACTGTGTCTTTTAAAACACAGTTTTATTAGTTTAAAAAACTAAATAGGGTATTCATTATTAAAACAACCAAGACAAAATTCATTATCTTTACCTGTTGACTGTATTAGCCCATTTAATGAAATATAGTTTAGAGTATCAGCATCTATTTTTTTTCTAATACTTTCAATATCCTCATTTGAAGCAATAAGTTCATTTTTTTTAGGAGTATTTATACCTAAATAACAAGGATGTTTAATTGGGGGAGAACTTATTCGTACGTGGACTTTTTTTGCGCCATTTAATTTAAGTTTTTGAATGGTTTTTTTAATAGTATTTCCCCTTACTATAGAATCGTCAACTAAAATAATTCTTTTATTCTTTATATTCTCTTTAATAACATTAAGCTTTATGTTAATCTTTTGTTTTCTAGTTTTTTGCTTTGGTTGAATAAAGGTTCTTCCAATATACTCATTTTTCACAAATCCTTCAGCATAGGGTATTTTACTTTCTTCAGAATACCCTAAAGCAGCAGCAACTCCAGAAGTAGGAATAGCCATCACAATATCAGCATCAATAGGAGATTCCTTAGCTAATATAATACCAGCTCTTTTTCTAGAGGCGTATATATTTATGCCATCTATTATACTATCTCTCCTTGCAAAATAAATAATTTCAAATATACATAAATTTTTAGTATGTTCGGTATAGGTAAAGCTATTTATTTTATTATTATCTATTATTATTATTTCACCTGGATTAATATCTCTTATAAAATTTGCTTCTAAAGTATTTAAAGCACAGCTTTCTGAAGTGAGAATGTAGTCTCCATTTTTTTCTCCGAGACATAGGGGTTTAATCCCGTAGGGATCTCTAATTCCAATAAGTTTATCTCCTATAATCATAACAATAGAAAAAGAACCTTTAATAGAGTTAAAAGTTTCTTTTAAAGCTTCTCTAAAATCTAGATTGCAATTTTTAAAAAAGAGATAAAGATTTAGAATAATCTCACTATCAATAGATGTATGAAAGTTATAACCTTTTTTAAGTAATTTATTTTTAATACTGTTTATATTAACTAAATGACCATTATGGGCTAATGATATTTTATTTTTATTACAAACCAAAGGTTGAGTATTATATAAGTTATTCTCACCGAAGGTAGAATATCTAACATGACCAATCCCGATATTTCCTAAAAGGTCTTTTAATATATTTTCATTAAAAACTTCAGAAACTAAACCAGTATTTTTATAATTATTTAATAGACTATTATTATTTACAGTAATACCTGCCCCTTCTTGACCTCTATGCTGAAGAGCATAAAGACCATAGTATATAAGTTCAGATATATAATTATTTTCTTTAGAGTATATTCCAAAGACTCCACATTTTTCTTTAGGTTTATCATTTGAATTTAAAATCATACTAAAAATCCCCTTTTTCTTATAATAAAAAAGCATAAACCCTAGGGTTTATGCTTAAAATCTAAAAATAACACATAACTTCCCTACGCTGGCATTATCCAGATCAGGTTAAGGGTCAAAGACTTTATTGGGTCTTTATCTCAACTGGCCTATCCAGCACCCCTAGTATTATATATTCAATTAGGTCAATATTAACATAGGATAAAAATATATTCAAATTAAAATATTTCTAATTAAATACTTTTAGTTTTATTTTTTTAGTATCCTTTTGGTTATTAAAATTCCATTTTTTTATATTATTAAAGCTAAATTTATTAAGTGCAGGAATTGTTATCTCTATTGTTTCGTTACTTATCCATTCAAATTCATTTATTGGCCAGTTAAAAGATTTAAAGTTATTTATTTTATTGTTTTGTAGATTTGAAGAATCTATAATTACTAAATCATTTCTTATAACTTTATTTCCTTCATTCCTTCCAAAAAGAAAAGCTATATGCTTAAGATTTGGAGATGATTTAAATCCTTGATAGATACTAGCTTTACTTAATAGTGTTGGGTTTATATTATTGTTTTGTTTTATCAATAAACTATCAGAAAGCTTCATACCACATCCAAAACTTAGTATATAATATTTAGAGTCTTTTATTTTTGTAATATAATATAATTCCATGTTTTCAATCTCAAGTTGAGGATTTTCACTATTCTTTAAATATTTATCAATTTCTGGTATAGCACTTTTATTAAATGTAAAATCACCCTGTTCACAACTAAGAGTTATTTTTTCGTTTGAAGTGTAATTAGTGAAAAATATGTATGATAGAAATATAATAAATATAAAGCAAAGAAACATAGCAGTTTTACTTAGAGTTTTCATTAAATTCTCCTTATGAATAAAAAATTATTACGCTTATACTAGATATTTTATATGTTTTAAAATACAATAACAAGGAATATTTTACAGTGAAGAAATTACAATATAAAGTGAAATAAGACTTTACAGAATTGATATAATAGATTATAATCAAATTGAAAATAAAATATGAAGCTAGGGGTGCCTGAAGGCTGAGAGGTTAATAACCAACCCTTTAACCTGATGTAGTTAACACTACCGTAGGGAAGTGATTGAATAAGAAGTAGATTTATCAAGAAGCTTACCTAGGTAAGCTTCTTTTTTTAATAAGCATATAAAACTAAATACCTAAACTAGGGGAGTTTATATTAATAGGCTGAGATAGGGATGTTATCCCTGACCCTTTAAACCTGATTTGGTTCACACCAACGTAGGGAATGTTCCTTTTAGTATATCTAAAGTGCAAACTCTCTATGGGTTTGCACTTTTAATTGTGTGCCCAGTATGGGCACAGTCTATAGGGTGAAAGTCCCGAACACCGAAGGTGATTTAGGTGTTAGCTTAAGACAAGGGTGCCCACCGTGAGGTGGGATCTGAAGAAAGTCGGCGGCAAAATT